>JBJTAA010000197.1:0-12103 GCA_046090525.1 Planctomycetota bacterium | reverse complement strand
GCTAGTGCGTTTGCAAGTGGATCGAACCAGCAGGGTGGAAGTCCCCGCCAGGGTGGTTCTGCACCCTGTAGCCGAACGAAACTGCGTCCCCGCGAGGGGAGGTGGAGAGCATCAGGAGGTGAACGATCAGTCCGTAGGATGACGAACTCGATTCGGCCTGTCGTCGCGGCGAGCCTGCTAGCAAGTGGCGAAGCCCAACAGACGTCAAGCGATACCTGCTCAAGTGGTGTGCCGGGCCTTCGGGCTTTGCACGACGGTAAGCCCGGAGACTCAAACCAGAACCGGTCTTCGGGGCGACGGGGGGTGGTTGGAGACGGAATGGTCGGACGATTCGATTCATGAAGCAAAGAGACCTGCCCGGCGCCGGACAGCAGCCGGGCAGGAGTCAGAGGAGCCATACGAGCGAGGAAGTCGGGTAACGCCGACGGAGCGAAGGGCTCCAGGGAGATGGATGACGGATGGACAGACGGGCGGAAGAACGATCGGCGGCAGTGCCTCGGGCTCAACAAGCCGAAGAGATCCAATCGCGTTGGCGATGGGTTGAACCGTGCGCCTGGACGATCCGCATGTTGACGGCTCTCGAAGAGGGAGTGGAAGGAGGGAAATGGTTCCGACTGTTTGACAAGGTCTTCTCGGAGCGGAATCTGCTTGCCGCGTTCCAGAAAGTCGTGCGGAAGAAAGGCGCCGCCGGCGTGGATCATGTGACGACCCAGGACTTCGAGCGACAGCTTCCCGGAGCGATCCAGGCACTGTCGGCGAGGCTCAAGGACGGCACGTACGTCCCCCAGGCGATCCGACGGGTTCACATCCCGAAGCCGGGCACGCACGAGACGCGACCGTTGGGGATCCCGACGGTCCAGGATCGGGTGGTCCAGGCAGCGGTTGTGAACGTGATCGAGCCGATCTTCGAAAGCGGCTTCGCGGAGCGCAGTTACGGATTCCGCCCGGGACGGGGTTGCAAGGACGCATTGCGGCGGGTCGACACGTTGCTCTCCCAGGGGTATGTCCACGTCGTCGACGCGGACCTCAAGGGATACTTCGATTCGATCCCTCACGACCGGATGATGAAACGCCTCGAGGAGAAGATCGCCGACGGACCGACACTTCGGCTCATAGACAGCTTCCTGAAGGCGGACATCCTGGACGACGCGGTGCGATGGACGCCGGAAGCAGGAGCCCCGCAAGGGGCGGTCCTCAGTCCGCTCCTGAGCAACATCTATCTCGACCCACTCGACCATCTCATGGCCGAGCGAGGATTCGAGATGGTTCGCTACGCCGACGACTTCGTGATCCTCTGCAAGTCGGCGGCAGACGCCGAACGTGCCCTGGAACTCGTCACGCAGTGGGTGGCCGACAACGGCCTCATGCTGCACCCGACGAAGACACGAATCGTCGACGCGCGAACCGACCGCTTCGACTTCTTGGGATACACCTTCCGCGACCAGAGCCACTGGCCGCGGCAGAAAAGCCTAAAGAAGCTCCGCGACGCCATCCGGTCACGAACCCGACGGACGACGGGAGATGGACTGCAGTACGTGGTTGCGAACGTGAACCGGACCCTCAAGGGCTGGTACACCTACTTCCAGCACAGCAGCTACCCCACCGTGTTCGAGAGCGTGGACGGATACGTGCGGAGACGTCTGCGGAGCATCCTCCGCAAACGCACGAAGCGGAAAGGCATCAGCCGAGGCCTTGATCACCAGAGGTGGCCGAATCGCTTCTTCGCCGAACTTGGGCTGTTCAGTCTGGCAACTGCCCATGCTGCGGCCGTTCAATCCTCTCGGAGGTAAAACCATCGACTGGAGAGCCGTGTGCGGGAAATCCGCCAGCACGGTTCGGAGGGAGGGGGGCCCGGCCTAACCGGGCCTCCCTACCCCTATCGGTCAACCTGTCGCCCGAGCCATCACGAAATGACTTCGTCGGCCCGGCCAACGGCGCGGCGGAGCACGTGCGGGATCGGCAGCCTGGAAGACTCCGGCTTCCGGGCCGGCTTGCGGCCCACGCCGAAGAACTCGGCGATCCGCCCCACCACCGTCCGCTGCTCGTCGGCCCGCAGCTCGGGGAAGATCGGCAGGGCGAGCGTCTCCTTCGCGGCCTGCTCCGTGGCCGGCAGATCTCCCTCGCGCCAGCCGAGGTGGGCGAAGCACTTCTGGAGGTGCAGCGGCACCGGATAATAGATCTCCGTCCCCACGCCGTGGGCCGCCAGGTGCTTCCGCAGTTCGTCCCGCCGGCCGTCGGCGATGCGGATCACGTACTGGTTCCAGACATGACGGCCGCGGGGCTCGTCGGTGGGCACGGTCACGTGGCCGGCGAGGTCGTAGCCGGCGAACAGCTCGCCGTAGCGGGCCGCGTTCTCCTGCCGCTGGGTCGTCCATGTGTCGAGATGCGGCAGCTTGACCCGCAGCACGGCGGCCTGGATCGAGTCGAGCCGGCTGTTGATGCCGATCACCTCGTGGTAGTAGCGGGGCTCCATGCCGTGCACCCGCAGGAGCCGCAGGCTGGCCGCGACGTCGTCCCGCGTGGTCGTCAGGAAGCCGCCGTCACCGGCGCCGCCGAGGTTCTTGGTCGGATAGAAGCTGAAGCAGCCGACGTCGCCGAGGCCGCCCGAGCAGCGGCCATGCCAGGTCGAGAGGATCGACTGGGCGGCGTCCTCGATGATCGGCACGCCCGCCGCGGCCGCGATCGGCCGCAGGGCGTCCATGTCGGCGGTGCGGCCGAAGAGGTGGACGGGGATGATCGCCCGGCAGCGGCGGCTGACCTTGCGGCGGACGTCCGCCGGATCGACGAGGTAGGTCACCGGATCGATGTCGGCGAAGATCGGGACCGCGCCGAGCCGCGTGACCGCGCTGGCCGTGGCGAAGAAGGTGTAGCTCGGCAGCACCACCTCGTCACCGGCCCCCACGCCCAGGGCCATCAGGGCCAGCAGCAGCGCGTCGCTGCCCGAGGCACAGCTGATCACGTGCGGGACGTCGAGCGCGCGGGCGAGCTCCTCCTCGAGCGCCGAGACGTCCGGGCCGAGCACGAACCGGCCGGTGTCGCAGACGCGGGCGATGGCCGCCTGGATGTCGTCGCGGAGCGTGGCGTACTGCCGATCGAGCGCGAGCAGCGGCACGGCGGGGAGGAAGTCGGAACCGGAGACGGGGTCCGCGTGGGTCGTGCCGCTGGTCATGGGTCGCCTGAAACTCCGTGAGGGTGCGGGCCGCCGCGCCGGAAAGGCCTGCGACGATCCGCCGACGCTCTTCAATCGTCACGACCGCCCCACCTGCTCCAAGCAAAGCGGGCGATCGCCGGCCGCGGTCACCGCTCGAGATCGGCGGCGCGGCGCGAGGCGGGGAAATAGGCCCGCTCGGCCGGCGCCGTCAAGGGCAGGGCACGCGGGTGGGCCGGGCAATCACGGCAGTCTGGAGAACCGCACGTCGATTCGCGTCGCGGACGGCTGCCCGCAGGCGGCGCGGCGGGCCTGAGTGTGAGCGCCGGATGATGGGGACCGCCCAGTTTGACATCGCCACCGCGGCCCCCCTAGATTCCAGTTCTGAAATCCAGGTTCCGCCGGGCCGGTTGCGGCACCGCCTCCGGCCGAAGGACCGCGGAGGAGGGTCTGCGGGCCAGCGGCGCTCCGGCGCGATGGCACCGCGATTCGGATGGGATCCACCACGGCGACCACCCCCGTCATCGATCTGAGACTCATCGCCCGACGGCTCGGCCTGCCGGCCGCGGGCGTGCAGGCGGTGCTCGAGTTGCTCGACGCGGGCAACACGATTCCCTTCGTGGCCCGCTACCGCCGCGACCAGACCGGCGGCCTCGACGAGGAGGCCGTGCGCCAGGTGCAGTCGGCCATCGCCCGGGCTCGGCAGCTCGCCGACCGCAAGCAGACGATCCTGCGGACGATCCAGGGCCAGGGCAAGCTGACGCCCGAACTCGAGGCCGCGATCCACGCGGCGGAGAGCCCCAAGCAGCTCGAAGACCTCTACCTTCCCTACAAGCCCCGGCGGCTCTCGCTCGCGGAGGTCGCCAAGCAGCGGCGGCTGGAGCCCCTGGCGCGGGAGATCCTGGCGGCCGATCCGGCCGCCGCCGACCTCGACCGCCGGGCCGCCGACTTCGTGGACGCCGAGGCGAGCGTGGCCACCCCGGCCGACGCCCTGCTCGGCGTGGGGCACATCATCGCCGACGAGTTCAGCGAGCGGGCCGGCCTGCGGCAGCGGCTCCGCGGCATCCTCCACCGCGCCGGGCGGCTGCGGAGTCAGCGGGTCGAGGCGGAGGGCAAGCCGCTCTCGAAGGACGAGAAGCACTTCCGCGACTACTTCGACTACACCGAGCGGAGCGACCGCGTGCCGGCCCATCGGCTGCTCGCGATCAACCGGGGCGAGCGGGCCAAGCTGCTCAAGGTGCGCATCGAGGGGCCGGCCGAGGAACTCCAGGCCGCGGCCGAGGAGATGCTCGTGCCGCCCGGGCATCCCCACGCCGAGTTTCTCCGTGGCTGCGCCCGCGACGCCCTCACCCGCCTCGTGCTCCCGAGCCTGGAGCGGGAGATCCGCCGCGAGATGACCGACGCCTGCGAGGCCCACGCGGTGGAGGTCTTCGCCCGCAACCTCCGCAACCTGCTGCTCCAGCCGCCGGTCGGCGGGCGGCGCGTGCTGGCGCTCGATCCCGGCTTCAAGAGCGGCTGCAAGGCGGTGGCGATCGACGAGTGCGGCATGCCGCTGGAGCACGACGTGCTGCACGTCGTGGGCCCGCAGGACAAGCGCGAGGCCGCGGCCCGGCGGATCGGCGAACTCGTCACGGCCCACGGCTGCACCGTGATCGCGATCGGCAATGGGGCCGCGGCCCGCGAGACCGAGGCGCTCGTGGCGGAACTCGTGGCGGGCGACCTCGCCCCGCTCGACGTGGGCTACGTGATCGTCAACGAGTCGGGCGCGAGCGTCTACTCGACGAGCGCCTACGGCCGCGAGGAGTTGCCGGGGCACGAGGCGGCGATCCGCAGCGCGATCTCGATCGGCCGCCGGCTGCAGGATCCACTCTCGGAACTGGTCAAGATCGAGCCGGCCAACATCGGCGTCGGCCTCTACCAGCACGACGTCAAGGCCCGCCATCTGCGGGACTCGCTCGAGTCGGTGATCCAGAGCTGCGTCAACTTCGTCGGCGTCGACGTCAACACCGCGAGCCCGGCCCTCCTGCGGCACGTCTCGGGGCTCAATCAGGCGACGGCCAAGAACCTGCACGAGTGGCGGACCAAGAACGGCCGCTTCACCTCGCGGAAGCAGTTCCTCGAGGTGCCGGGCTTCGGCGAGTCGGCCTACGTGCAGGCGGTGGGGTTTCTCAAGATCACCGACGGCACCGATCCGCTGGATGCGACCTGGATCCATCCCGAGAGCTACGAGGTGGCGACGCAGGTGCTCGAGCGGCTCGGCGGCAGCCCCGCGGATCTCGCCCGGCAGCCGGGCGATTCCCTGGCCGAGCGGATCGCCGAGATCGACCTCGACGCCCTGGCCCGCGAACTGGGGGTGGGCCGCCTCCTGCTGGCCGACATCCTCGAGCAGCTCCGCCGGCCGGGCCGCGATCCCCGCGAGGATCTGCCCCGTCCCTTCTTCAAGAAGGGCGTACTCAAGCTCGAGGACCTCGAGGTGGGCATGGAACTGCACGGCGCGGTGCTCAACGTGGTGGACTTCGGGGCCTTCGTCGACATCGGCATGCACGACAGCGGGCTGGTGCACATCAGCCAGCTCTCCAGCCGGTACGTCCGCGATCCGCACGACGTGGTGAGCGTCGGGGAGATCGTCCGCGTCTGGGTGCTCGAGCTCGACAAGGCCCGCCGTCGCGTGGCCCTGACGATGCTCTCGCCCCAGGAGCGGGAACGGCAGCAGCGGGCGACCGAGCAGCGAAAACAGGCCGCCGAGCAGCGGAAGCAGGGGGGCGGTCGCCGTCGCCCCCAGGGAGGCGGGCAGGAGGCGCAGGCACCGCGGCCGGCCGCCGCCTCGGGGCCCGCCCAGGAATCGCGGCCCGCGCCGCCGCCCCGGCCGCCGCAGCGACGCGGTCGTCGTGATGAGGGCCCGCCACGGGAGCGGCAGCCGCGGGTCTACGAGACGAAGCGGAAGCAGGAGTTCAAGCCGCTGTCGGAGGCGATGCGGCAGGGCCGCGAGCCACTGCGAACCTTCGGCGACTTGAAGCAGTTTCTCTCGCGGAACCAGGAAGCCGGCAGCGACGAGCCGCCGGCTGGTGATCCGCCAACTGGCGAGCCGCCGGCGGGCGATCCGCCACCGGCCGGCCCGACGGCCGCGGACGGTTGAGGGCGTTCTCGGGAGTCCGGTCAGGCCGTGACCGGATCAGGAGAGAGGCGTCAGGAGTCCGGTCACGCCGTGACCGGATCGGGAGAGACGCCGGGTCGAGTGTGACCCGGTTCCGGAGGAACCGGGCTCCTGGGGAGGAACCGGGCTCCTGGGGAGGAACCGGGCTCCTGGGGGCTCGGCCGCTGTGGATTCAGCGTTCCCGGAACGTGATCCGGCCCTTGGTGAGGTCGTAGGGGGAGAGTTCGACCTTCACCTTGTCACCCGGCACGATGCGGATGAAGTTCTTCCGCATCCGGCCGGCCACGTGAGCATTGACGATGTGGCCACCCGTGATCTGGACGCGGAAACGGGTGTTGGCGAGGGCCTGAGTGACGACGCCCTCGACCTCGAGAGCCTGTTCTTTTTCCGCCATGAGGGTTCCGGGAGGATGGTCTAGGGGGGGACTCAAACTCTATCCAGCCCCGCCGGCGCCGTCCAGCGACGCTCTCGCGGCCGCTACGACTCGTCGGCCGCCGCGGGCGCCCCGCCGCCGGCCTTCCAGCGGAGGTAGGCGTCGAGAAACCCGTCGAGATTGCCGTCCAGCACGCTCTGGAAACTGCCGACATAGTGGCCCGTCCGCTGGTCCTTCACCCGCTGGTCGGGGTGCAGGAAGTAGTTGCGGATCTGCGAACCGAAGCCGGTCTTGGGCTGCTCCTTGTAGCGGGCCGCCTGTGCCGCCTCCCGCTGCTCCTCCTGCAGCCGCGCGATCCGGGCCCGCAGCATCTTGATCGCCGTGGCTCGGTTCTTGTGCTGGCTCCGCTCGCTCTGGCACTGCACCACGATCCCGGTGGGGAAGTGGGTCAGGCGGATGGCGCTCGACGTCTTGTTGACGTGCTGGCCGCCGGCCCCGCTGGCCCGGAACACGTCCTCGCGGATGTCCTCGTCCTTGAGCTCCACCTCGGTGTCGTCGTCGGCGATCTCGGGCGACACATCGACCGCCGCGAAACTCGTCTGCCGCTTGCCCTCCGAGTTGAAGGGGCTGATGCGGACGAGCCGGTGGATGCCCGTCTCCCCCTTCAAGTGCCCGTAGGCCCAGGGGCCGCGGATGGCGACGGTGGCGCTCTGGATGCCGGCCACGCTGTCGTCCTGCCGGTCCAAAAGCTCGACGGAATAGTCGTGCTTGTTGGCCCAGGCCGAATACATCCGCAGGAGCATCTCGGCCCAGTCGTTGGCGTCGGTGCCGCCGTCGCGGGCGTGGATCGAGACGAGTGCGTCGCTCCCGTCGTGCGGGCCGGAGAGCAGGGAGGTGAGTTCGAGCGTGTCGACGAGCTTGCCGACGCGGTCCACCTCGGCGGCCAGCTCACCCTCCAGCGAGTCGTCCTCCCGGGCCAGTTCCTCGAGCGCCTCGAGGTCGCGGCCGGCGGCGAGCGCCTCCTCGAGCGGCTTGAGGACGGCGTTCACGCCCTTGAGTTCGGCGACGGTCGCCTGGGCCTTCTCGGAGTTGCTCCAGAAATCAGCCCCGCCCATCGCCTCTTCGAGGCGGGCGGCGGATCGCTTGCGCCCCTCCCAGTCAAAGAGAGTCCCGCAGCTGGAGGAGGCGGGCCCGGATGGCTTCGGCACGGTGGAAGAGCGTGGTATCCATGGCCTGGATTCTACGCGGTCGGCGCCAGACGGTGAAGCGAGCGGCTCGTCACCGCCGGCGCGGCGGATCGTCGAACGCCATGGCGGCCGCCGCGAACAGGGCCGCGGTGGCCGAGGCGGCGGGGCGATCGTCGTCGAGGATCCAGCCGCGGGCGAGCATGGCGGTCGGGGAGAGCCGTCCGTTGATCGGGGCCCCCAGGCCCACGCGCACGGTCTCGTCGGCCTCGCGGAGCCGGTCGCCGATCACCGCCACGCGGATGGTGCGGCTGGTCTGGCCGGGCAGGAAGCCGATCCGGCCGAAGGCCCGCACGTAGTCGCGGCCTGCGATCGCGGTGCCGTTGCCCGTCGCCCAGGCCACGCTCACCGGCTGGCTCCAGGCGTGCGAGAGGGTGATCGTGAAGGTCATCCAGCGGCGGCCGGCGTGACCCTCGACGAGCGATGCGTCGGCGATCGAGAGCGTCGGCGGGTCGACCGGCGGGGGCGGGGCCGTCCACAGCGACCCGTCGGCGGCCGCCAGCACCGCCCGATAGCGGTGGGCCGTGGCCAGCGGCTGGTCCATGCGGTGCAGTTTGGCGAAGTCGCCCCAGGGCGTCGCGCCGGCGGCGCCGGTGAACTGGAAGTCGACGTAGAGGTCGAGGCCGGCGGCGTCGAGGGCCCGCAGGTAGTCGCGATAGATGTCGCCCATCCGCGGGTCGTTGGTGGCCGCGTGGAAGGCCGGCTGGTAGGCCGCGTTGCGGCCGTCGAGGTGCGGCCCTCCCTCGTAGGCGACCAGCCCGATCGCGCGGCCGAGCCGGGCCGACCAGTCGCGGGCCAGTCGCTCGTGGGCCGTCACCCACGCCACCGACGTGGCGATGTTGGAGCGGGTGTCGGCGAGCACCTGCTCGACCGTGGTACCCGCGGAGGAGGAATCCCGCTGGGCGTCGGTGGGCGTGATGTAGGGGGCGATCGCGAGCACGTCGAAGGAACCGGCCATGCTCTCGGCGATCCGGTTGGTCACCCAGTCGACCGCGGCCCAGCCGGCCGCCACCCGCACCAGCCGTGCCTCCTGCCCGGCGAACACCCGCGACCAGATGTCGAGATCCCGCTTCGCCTCGCGGCCGGCCACCTGCCAGTGGTCGAGCCCCTCGTTCTCCGGCAGCGCGAGCCGGTCGGCGACCCACTGGGCGGCCTCGAAGCCCGCGCCGAAGTTCCAGACCTCGTTGGCCCACTCGACGTAGGCCTTGCGGCCCGGCTCGAGATGGTCGCGGATATACGTGGCGAACCGCTCCACGAACGCGTCGTCGGCCATGTGCGGCATGTTGAACCACGGGTCGGCATCGAGATCGTTGGCCAGCCGCACCATGTATTCGACCGACATGCCGTTGACGATCGGCTGGCTCGGCGAGCTCTGCGGGCCCGAGCCCTGGCGGACGGCCGCCGCCGTGCGCCGGTCGGCCCAGGTCACCACCTCGGAGGTGTTGGTCTCCTGCATCCCCATGAAGCGGATCACGTCGAAGGGGGCGAGCCGCTCGAGGAACAGCGGATGGAACGGTGAGAACGCCGCGCCCGGCGTCCAGCGCTCGCCCGCGAACCGGCGCCCCTGCCAGTCGGGCATCCAGACGTGGATGTCGCGCACGGGGTCGGCGGGGTCGGTGGCATCGATCCGCAGGGCGATGCCCGCATCGCTCGGCGTGACTTCGAGGTCGGCCCAGTGGATGCCTGCGGCCGTACTGCCGGAAGCCGTCACGCGGGCGTCGAAGCCGAAGGCCACGGTGCCCGTGCCCCGCCACTCGGCCCGGTAGGTGCCTGCCGCATAGGCTCCGCCCAGTTCCCGGAACATGAGCGTGCCGGCGGCCTGGCGATAGGTGCGGCCCCCTTCCGACCAGGTCGCGAGCGACGTGACGTTGCCGTCGGCGTCGAGGGCCAGCGGCCGCGACTCGCCCACGTCCCAGGTGAGGCCGCCGCTCCCCAGATCGACCGCGTGGGCGATCCAGGGACGCGACGCCTGGAAGGCGTCGGTGAAGGTCCAGGCCGGCGACCAGTCGACGATGTTCTCGAGGTTCATGCCCACGGCCATGCGGGTGTCGGCGGCCAGCAGGCAGCGGGGCTCGCAGGGCTCGTGGGCCAGGGGCGGTGCCGGCCGTCGCAGGCTGAGACGACCACCCCGGCGACGCTGTCCGCGAGAGGCGAGACCGCCGCATTTTGCGGCGGTGCGTTGCATTTCGCGGCAGGTGCCAGGGCGCATGGCGGTCTCCTTCTCGGGAAATCTTACGGTCGCGTGGGCCGCGTCGCGGGCCTCCCGCAATGCGGAGCAAACGCCGCGCCAGAGCGAGTGCGGCCTCAAAAACTTTCGGTCTTCAGGGTTTGTGCCACGTCGAGCGGGCCGGGGTTGCCCGTGCCGTGGCGCTGGATGGTCCATGAGGCGTACCATCAGCAAGGGGCAGCGGGATTTGATCCCGCTGAAAACGCGTCGGGATGGGGAACGCATTCCACGGGTCACAGACCCGTGGCCACTTTTCTCTACGGGATGGTGCGCGGATTGCACGGGTCATAGACCCGTGGCCACTCTTCTCTGCCGGATGGTGCGCGGATTCCACGGGTCAAGAGACCCGTAGCCACTTTGTCTGCGAACGCAACGGGTGTCACCGGACGTTCGCTCCGGGCCTCAGACCCGCGCGACTCGGTTGCCTGGCAGCCGGCGGACGATGCGCCGCACCTCGAGTGCCCCGATCACGGCCAGCACCCGCGATACTTCCAACTCACAGGCGGCCAGGAGTTCGTCGAGGTCGATGCTGCCCGCGCCGCCGCCGGCATCGGCCAGCGCGGCATCGAGGGCGGCCAGCACCGTCCGCTCCACCTCGTCGAGCCGCAGCTCCGCGGGCGTGCGCACCTCCCGGCCATCGGCCGTCACGACTGGCTCGAACAGCGGCCCCAGTTCCTCGAGGATGTCGTCGACGCTCTCCACGAGCTTGGCCCCGTCGCGGATCAGCTTGTGGCAGCCCCGCGACATCCGCCCGTCGATCGGCCCCGGCACGGCGAACACCTCGCGGCCCTGCTCACCCGCGAGCCGAGCGGTGATCAGCGCGCCCGACCGGTCGGCCGCCTCGACCACGACCGTGCCCAACGACAGCCCGGAGACGATGCGGTTGCGGCTCGGGAACGCGCCCGCCTTGGGGCTCGTCAGCGGCGGGGCCTCGCTGATCACCGCCCCGCGGCCGCCGATCTCCACGGCCAGATCCGCGTGCTCGGGCGGGTAGACCTCGAGCACCCCCGATCCGAGCACGGCGATCGTCCGGCCGCCGGCGTCGAGGGCCCCGCGGTGGGCGGCATGGTCGATCCCGCGGGCCAGGCCACTGACCACCGTGTAGCCGGCCCGGGCGAGGCCGCCGGCCAGCTGGTGGGCCACCCGCCTTCCGTAGGCGGTGGCGTGCCGGGCGCCCACGACGGCGACGGCCAACGCGTCGCAGGGCTCGAGGCGGCCGCGGACGAAGAGCACGCCGGGCGGATCGTCGATCTGCCCGAGCAGCCGCGGGTAGCCGGCGGTGCCCTCGAGGAGGATCTCGACGCCCCGTCGCCGACAGAGGCGAATCGTCTCTTCGGCGACCGGTGACGCGGCGAGCTCGGGAATGAGCGCCGCGACCTTGGAGCCGACCCTGGGCACGGCGGCGATTTCGGCGGGGCTCGCCGCGAACACCGCCTGCGGCGAGCCGAAGTGTTCGAGGAGCCGCTTCCGCAGCATGCCCCCCACGCCGTGCACGCAGGCCAGCCGCACGTGCGCCAGAAACGAATCGTCCACCAGGGTGGAATCGGCACTTTGGGTTATGGCCATGCCAGCAGCTCCGAGACGTCAGGGCGGATAGTGTACACGCGTTCCGTTCAGGACGCAAGCGGGGGGCGTGCCCCAGGAGTCCGGTCACGCCGTGACCGGATCACGCAGAACGCCGCATCCCTTCTGACCCGGTTCCGGCGGAACCGGGCTCCAGGAGTCCGGTCACGCCGTGACCGGATCACGCTCGTCGTGGATTGCGCGGCTCGGGGTTGCCCGTGCCCCGTCGCCGGACGTTCGCTGTGGCCCGCCGCGCGCGCGGCTCGGGGCTGCCCGTGCCCCATCGCCGGACGTTCGCTACGGGCATCCTGCCCTGCGCTCACTGCGTGCCGGCTTCGCTTCGCAATCCTTGCTGCGCTCGCCGGCACAGCCCGGCTCCGGGGCACGGGCAACC
>JBJTAA010000196.1:0-11093 GCA_046090525.1 Planctomycetota bacterium | reverse complement strand
GCCGTCCGCCGCTGCAGAGACCGTGATCAGCGGATGCTCCCCGATGAACAGCGGGGTGTAGAGCACGCTGTCGCCGTAGTCGCGGAGGGTGGCGCCCGCAGCGGCGAGCAGCTGCCAATGCTCCTCGCTCCACCACTCGGGCACCGGGCCTGAGGTGAGGTTTTCCGGCTGGGCCCAGAGCCAGTGCACGGAATCGAAGACCCGCTTTTCCGGCAGCGCCACCGACGAGACGCGGCAGGAAAAGGGAACTGTCCCCACCGCCCCATTGTCTTGATTCACCCGGAACGTCCCGGTGTAGAGC
Organism: Planctomycetota bacterium; assembly: GCA_046090525.1. Lineage (GTDB taxonomy): Bacteria > Planctomycetota > Planctomycetia > Pirellulales > UBA1268 > QWPN01. Next base: position 10,792 of record JBJTAA010000196.1, on the reverse strand, counting down.
CCGGGCGCGGCGTCGCGGCCGACATCCACCCGCACGACTGCCGCGTGGAAGTCCCGCCCATCGACGGCCGCTTCGGCGGTATTCGTGATCACCTCATAGACCATGAATGGTGCCTGTCGGACGCGGTACGCGAGCGACTGCTGCGAGGGCACCTTTCCTGCGCGCGAATTGGCACAGCCGCAGCCGTTGGCCTCCACGAGCACATCCTGCAGAGCCTGCACCCGCACCGCACCCGCAAGGGCGACGCCGGATTCCGTCGTGGGCTGCGTGACCGCGAAGGAAAGGGTGCCCGACCGCTTGGCGGGTTGGATCGCGAATTGAAAGACGGCCCGTCCACCGCGCGGAACGTCCTCGACGACGGGGGACTGCTCTCCGGGAAGCCGGTCAGGCCCGGGAAGCCGGTCAGGCCCGGGAAGCCGGTCAGGATAGATCCGCTCCATGGCGGAAACCGGCGTCACCTCGATCTCCTGCGACATGGCCGGCAGAGCGGACATCGCGCCGATGACGAACGCGCCGGCCAGGGAGAAGGGCGAATGGTGAAAATGCTTGGACATGAATGACTGCAGGAGCCTGTCAACAATCGCGCCGGTCCTTGGAACAGACCAACTCTGGCGGCTCGGCCGGCTTGCGAACAGGCTTCCCGTCGCATGCGGTTGGCATTTCAATCCCGCCGCGGGGGGCAGTCTACCCCCGCGTTCACGTGGGGACATGCTCGTTCCGGCTGCTGCCGGATCGATTCGTGAGGACGCCCACAGGGAGCGTCTGCCGGGCGGTCACGCGACCGGTACGCGGCCCGCGATGAGCCGGCCCCGTCGGACCGTGGCGGCGACGCTCGTGGTCGGGTCGAGCGCGGCGGCACAGGGATCACCCGACACGGCCGCGGCGGGGCGGAGGATGGCGAGATCCGCCGGCCGGCCGGGGGCGATCCGACCGGCGCGATTCTCGAACCCGAGCGCCCAGGCGCCGTGCAGCGTCGCCATGCGGAGGGCCTCTGCCGGCGAGGCGAGGCCCGCGTCGACGAGCGTGCGGCACTCCGCGAAGAGCGAGAGATCGGGATTGCTCGCGCGGCTGTCGGTGCCGAGCGCCACGCGGATGCCCGCCCGACGCAGGAGCGCGAGCGGGGGCAGCACGCCCGAGATCGCCCGCGTCGTCCGCGGGCAGATGGCGACCGCCAGCCGGTCGCGGTGCCGGGCGAGGCGGGCCAGGGCCGTCGGGTCGCGTTCGACGTGGGTGGCATGCACCACGATCCCGCGGCGGGCCCGGGCCAGGCGTCCGATCCACTCCGCCGCCGGCAGCAGCGGCGGCGGGGCGGCGGCATCCCAGGCGCCGAGATCCTCGAGCAGGCGACGGAAGGGGCCGGTGCCGTTCGCGAGGAGTTCCGATTCCGCCTCGCTCTCGAGCAGATGCATCGCCACGGGCAGGCGACGACGCAGGGCCTCGGCCAGCAGTCGTCGGCCGAGCGGGGCGGCGACGGAGTAGGGGGCATGGGGCGAGACGCCGGCGGCCATGCCCCGGGCAGCCAGCCGGTCGAGCTCCGCGATGACCGCCCGCGGCACCGCGTCGACCGCAGCGGGGCGGAGCCCGAGCCCCTCGCGAAACACCCGCACGGCCGGCCCCGGGCCGACGTAGGCGGCGAGCGGCACCCCCGTGGCGATCTCGCCGATCGCCGTCACGCCGGCTGCGGCACTCTCCGCGAGCCCGCGGCGAATGGCCGACAAGGCAGGGCCGGCGGCGCTGGCGACACCCCGGGCCCGACGCTCGGCCACGACCCGCCCGATCCACTCCGGCAGGCCACCGGCCGCATCGAGCGGCTTCGCCAGATCGGAAAACTCGAGATGCGTGTGGGCGTTCACGAGCCCGGGCATCACGATCGCGTCGCCGAGGTCGATCGTGTCGCCACCGGGATGCTCTGGAACACCGCCGCCGAACCCGATGACGACGCCCCGTTCGATCCGGAGCCAAGCCCGCTCCACCGGCGGGGCCGCGCTCGGCAGGAGCCAGCGGCAGCGGAGGGTGAAGCGGCTGCGGCGGCTCGCGGCCTCTGGCTCGGTCACGGCTGCGTGGACGCCACCGGCAGCGGCACGAATCCCGGCTGCTGGCTCGGCGCGGGAGCCAGCGTCACCGCCGGCTCCTCCTCGAAGAGTTCGTAGAACACGTTGCGCCGCCGGGGGATCCAGCCCAGCTCCGAGATCGCGCTCTTCATCTCCTCGAGCGTGAGGTGGTGCACGGTGCCGGCGGCGCTGACGACGTTCTCCTCGATCATCAGGCTGCCCATGTCGTTGGCCCCGAAGAGCAGCGCGAGCTGGCCGATGTCGCGGCCCTGGGTCACCCAGCTCGACTGGATGTTGGGGAAGTTGTCGAGGTAGAGGCGGGCCACGGCCTGCGTCTTGAGGTATTCGAACGGGCCGGCGGGGGGGATGTCGTCCATCTCGGTGTTGTCGGGCTGGAACGACCAGCAGATGAAGGCGGTGAAGCCGCCGGTCTCGTCCTGGAGCTCGCGCAGCCGGTCGAGGTGCTCGATCCGCTCGGCCAGCGTCTCGACGTGGCCGTACATCATGGTCGCGGTGCTCTTGCCACCGAGCAGGTGCCACTGCCGATGCACCTCCAGCCAGTCGTCGGTCATCACCTTGCCGCGGGTGATGGCCGCCCGCACGCGATCGACGAGGATCTCGCCGCCGCCGCCGGGCAGCGACCCGAGGCCGGCGCGGGCCAGCCGCTCGAGCACCTCCGGCAGGGGCCGCTTCGAGACCTTCGTGAAGTGGTAGATCTCGGGGGGCGAGAAGCCGTGGATATTGACCTGCGGAAAGTGGCTCTTGATGTCCCGCAGCAGCTCTTCGTACCACTCCAGCGGCAGCGTGGGGTGCAGGCCGCCCTGCATCAGGATCTGGTCGCCGCCCAGGGCCACCGTCTCCTCGATCTTCTTGAGGAGCACGTCGCGGTCGAGGACGTAGCCCTCCGCGTGTTTGGGCGCGCGATAGAAGGCGCAGAAGTCGCAGACCGCGGTGCAGATGTTGGTGTAGTTGATGTTGCGGTCGATGTTGTAGGTGCGGTAGGGCTCGGGGTGGAGCCGACGCGTGACCGCATCGGCCGCCCGGCCGATCGCGGCGAGTTCGTGCGATTCGAGCAGCCGCACGGCGTCGGCGAAGGCCAGCCGTTCGCCCGCCACCACCTCGGCGAGGATGTCGGGGATCGCGCGGGTCGATGGCGTCATGACTGGATGGCCGGCACGGCGAGGCGGGAGCCGCTCGCGGGAACGAGCCCCAGGCGGCTGGCGTGGTCGTGGAACACCTGCAGGGCCTCCCGCTCGCGGGGACCCAGATGGTAGTGGAGATTATCGCGGAGGTATCCCAGGCACTGGGAGGTGGTCAGGCCATGGTGGTGGGCCTCCGCCGCGGCGATCGCCGCCAGGTTGGCGAGCCCGCGGTCGCGGGCCGCTTGGAGGCGGTCCTCGAGTCCGGGCGCCGCGACGCCGGCACGGGCGGTCCAGACCGCGAACACGAAGGGCAGCCCCGTCCACCGGCACCACTCGTCGCCCAGGTCCCAGACCAGTTGGAAGGATCCGCCGGTGACATCGGACAGCGCCCGATCGCCGATCAGCAGGACGGCGTCCGCCCTGGTCTCGCCCGCGCCGGCACCGATGGCCAGCGGCTCGACCCGCGGACGCACCCCATGCCGCTCCGCGAGCAGCACCTGCGCGAGCACGGCGCTCGTCCGCGAGCCCTCGTCGAGGGCCAGCGAGGCGACCCGCTCCGGCGGCGTGCGAAACAGGAGCTTGACGCTCATCACCGGGCCCCGGCAGGCGATGCAGGCGTCGGAGACGATCCGGTGGCCGGGGCGGCGAAAGAGCTCCACCGACGGAATCAGCGCCACGTCGAGGAGCCCCGCGGCCAGGCGGTCCGCCAGTCGGCTGGGCAGGTCGTAGGCGAGCGACACGTCGGCGGACGCGAGCCCGTGCACGAGCGGCTTCGTGTTCAGGTACTGGACCGCGCCCAGCCGAAGCCGCGGCTCGGGCGGCGGAGTACGGCCGGAGAACGGAATGGAAGCCTGACGGATCATGGGGGCGTTGGGGGCCCGGAATATGCGATTCGCCGCTCGTCCTGACAACCGCAGGATCGCGGCCCGGCTAACGCCGGGCCCGAAACGGGGCGTGCGGGCCGGTTTTCCGCGGGCCGCCGGAGGGCGACGCTTGGGGCCGACCGGGGCTGGCCCCGCCACTCGCCGACCTCAGGTCTCCAGGCCGCGGAAGGCCCGCAGGCCGATCGCGAGGGGAACGGCCGTGGCCGCCAGCCCCGTCGCCGTGATGATCGCGAGGCTTCCGGCCGAGCCCATCGGTCCGCCCGCCCACGCGAGCAGGCCGTCGGGCGAGATCACGGTGGGGCCGAGCGTCCGGGCAAGCAGGAAGAGGTGGGTCGGCAGGGCCGCCATGATCACCACGAACATGATGAACAGCGAACTGAGCACGAGGCAGAGCGTGCCGCCGAAGCCCGACGAGATCTTCGACGGGGAAGACTCCCGCAGTTCCGGCATCCGGGCCCCCAGCCCCACCGCGATGCCCGACAGGCCGAGGCACAAGAGCAGGCAGCAGTATTCGTGCAGGGCGATCATCCGCCAGGACAGGCCGAGCATCGAGTCGCTGAGGATCACGAGGATCGCGCAGGGCACGACGCCCCCGAGGAACGAGAACAGGAACTTGGACCACACGATCTGGTCGCGGTGCACCGGAAGCAGCCCCAGGATCCAGAACCGGCGCCCCTCGAGGCTGATCATCGGGTAGACGAACCGGGTCGTGAAGGTGGACAGGATCAGCCCCACGACGGCGAGGTTCAAAAAGCCGATCATCGAGGCGTAGGCGTTGTGGTAGTTGAACGACCGCAGGTTCACGAAGTACAGGCCCAGCAGGCCGAAGAAGATCAGGAACTGCGACCACTGCGAGAGGTCGCGGCGGAACAGCCGCAGGTCCTTGACCAGCAGGAGCCGCAGCGGCCGGCCCACGGCCGCGTCGCTGCCGATCAGGGCGCGGTCGAAGAAGCCGGCCCGGCGGCGGCGGCGGGCCGGCACCTCGCCGGCCAGGTTGCTGGAGCCGCGGCGGTAGGCGACCCGCGCCAGCCAGCCCGCGATCAGCTGCAGGAGCAGGGCGTTGGCCACCAGCAGCGACAGGAACTTGAACGCCTCCGCCAGGCCCGCGACGGAGAGGCGGCCATCGGGGGTGGTGCGGGCCGCCTCAAGGAGGCCCGAGGCGAGCCACCAGCTCGGAAACAGCTTCTGCTCGGTGATCGCCAGGCGGGCGAAGGTCCGCTCGAACCAGGCGGCCGACATGGCGTCGGTCCGCTGCTGTGTCAGGAGCGACCACCCGATCCACAGCACCGCCAGGCAGGTCCCGGCCACGGCGATCGACAGGGCGTGCAGCCGCAGCCTGGGCAGCCAGGCGACCAAGGCCATGCAGCAGATGCCGCCGACGGCCGCGGGGATCGTGACGAAGGCGATCATCAGCGGCAAGAGCAGCACGAAGTAGGACCAGGCCGCCTCCCGGATCACCCCGTAGGCGACGAGCATCGGGCTGCCGAGCAGGACGAAGCCCCAGCTCGCGAACCACATCGCCTCCCGGAACTTGTGGGCGAAGATCGTCTCGGCGCGGACCGGCAGGGTGAGCAGCAGCCGGGCCTCCTGCGACCGGTACATGCCGCCGTAGAGCAGGATCCCCGTCGAGAACACGAGCATCACCATCAGCGAGGAAAAGAAGGCGTTGAAGAGCAGCGAGATCACGTCGGCATGCAGTGCGTCGAGAAACGTGAACGCCTCGACAAACAGCCCGTAGAGCGCGGCCCAGAAGAGCCCGCTGAGCACGACCACCAGCGAGAGCCGCAGCCGCGAGCCCGTCAGCATCGAGCGGACGGTCTCCCACACGAGTGTGGCCCGCAGCCGCAGGAAGAGCCGCGCCTCCTCGTCGAGCGAGAGCAGCCGCACCGCCTCGCCCGCCACGACCCGGCCCCTCATGGCCGCGACCCGCGCGGGCTGGTGAGCTCGAGATAGAGCTGCTCGAGGGACGTCGCCTCGAGGGCCACCTGCTCCCGCAGTTCCATCACGGTCCCGAGGAACCGCAGCTGCCCGCGGACCATGATCCCCACCCGGTCGGCCATCTCCTCCGCCATCGCCAGCGTGTGGGTGGACATGAAGACCGTCATGCCCTCGCGGGTGCGGGCGGCCAGCAGGTCCTTGACGATCCGCACGCTCCGGGGATCGAGCCCCACCATGGGCTCGTCGAGCACCAGCACGTCGGGGTCGTGGAGCAGCGACGACGCGAACACGAGCCGCTGCTTCATGCCGAGCGAGTAGCTCTCGGCGAGGTCGTCGGCGAACTCGCCGAGCTCGAAGCATTCGATCTCGCGGTCGATGCGGGAGCGGGCCAGGTGCCGCGGCATCCCGAACATGTCGGCGATGAACCAGAGGAACTCGCGGCCGGTCAGCTTGTCGTAGAGGCAGGGCTCGTCGGGCACGTAGCCGACGTGGAGGTGTGCGGCCCGCGGGTCGGCCACCACGTCGTGGCCGCAGATCCGGATCGAGCCGCGGGAGGGATGCAGGAGGCCCACGAGCATCTTGATGCTCGTGGTCTTGCCGGCGCCGTTGGGCCCGAGCAGGGCGAAGAGCTCGCCGCGGGGGATGGCGAGCGAGAGATCCGCGACGGCGGTCCGCGGGCCGTAGGTTCGCGTGACGTGGTCGAACTCGATCATGCGGGGCCGCTCCTCGGGTCAGGTGGGGTCGGGGTCCGCCGGCGAGGGCAGCGCGAACTCGCCATCCTCGGCGGCCGCCATCCGCGCCGCCTCTTCGTCGGGCCGGCGCACGAACGCGATCCGCGCTCCCAGGATCGCCGCCTCCTGGCGGATCACCCGCCCGGAGCGATCGACCCACAGCCGGCAGCGGGGCTCCCGGTCGCTCGTCGGGTCGTCGCGGTAGACCACGAGGCGGGCAGGAACGATCCGGTCGTTCCAGTAGATCGTCTCCTCGCCCGTCACCTCGGCGTGCAGGATCTCCAGCGGGGATCCCCCCGTGCGGAGCGGGCTGTACACGGGAACGGTCCAGCGGCGGCCTTCGGTGAGGCCCGGCAACGTGGCCTGCGGCGAGAGTTCGTCGCCGATCATCACGTCGGTGGGGAGATGGCGGGTGACCTCATACCGCATGTCGCCGGCCGCGACGTCGATGGTGACGGTGCCATCATCGACCGCGCCGGTCAGCATCAGCGGCTGGTCGGTTCCGGGCAGGGTCACGAACGACGAGAACGACTCGAGCCGGCCCTCGGGGTCGATGGCCAGGCGGCCGCGGGCGTCGAGCCCGGCCAGGCGTTCATCGGTCAGTCGCCGGACGAGCAGCGTGGCCCACCCCGGCAGCATCTTGTCCCAGGGCAGCCGGTCGAAATGGAGGCGGCTGTCGACGAGGACGCCCTCGCTCTCGGTGCGGTTCATCCGGGTGAGTGCCCAGCCGAGGGGCTCGTCGTCGCACGTCACCGTCCAGGCCACGGGGACCAGCCGACTGCCCGACGCGTAGAGCGCCTGATGGCCCGGCGGCGTGCCGGGCCGCCAGGCAGGCAGGATCTTGGCCACGGCCAGCCAGCCCGTCGTGAGGCACCAGAAGGCGACCACCACGGGCGTGAGCAAAGGACGTTGCAGCATCGGACCGGGCAACCGAGGAACACGCAGGCAGAAGAAGGAAGTTCGAGCACCCCGCACCGTCAGTCTAGCGTCTGGGTTCCGGGGTGGAATCATCCCGCCGGGGCGAACCGGCTGACAGCATGGCCGGTCCGCTCCGGAAGGGGCGAAGAATCGAGGTTTTTCGCGGTCTTACGCAATCCTCACGGGGCAGGTGATTGCCAATGCGGAGGCCGTTGCGTAGACTCCGTCGCCGTCGGCTGGAGATGTGAACGGGCGGCTCGTGCGGCACCGCTTCGTCTGCCAGACAGGGGGCGGAGTGGTGACGTGGCCGGCAGCCCGGGCCAGTCGCTCGAACAGAGGTTTTCAGAGCCATGCCCCGAGACGTCTACTTTCACCAGCACTGCCCGATCTGCGGCCGCATGCTGCAGGTGCGGGTGAACCTTCTGGGCCAGCGTGTCTATTGCCAGCACTGTGGTGGTGGCTTCACCGCCATGGACGAGGAGTTGCGGCCCCACGCCGAGCGTCCCTCCCGGACGGTCGCTTCCCGGGCCGACGAGCTGCTGGAGCGGGCCGCGCTCGTGCTCGAGCAGGCTGCCGCCGACCGGCTCGTGGGCTGAACGCCCCGCTCAGGCGGGCGGCCCGAAGTCGGCCGGAAATCCGGCCAGCCGGCCCAGGTGCTGCCAGTAGGCGGGGAACGTCTTGCCGACGCAGGCGGGGTCCTCGATCTCGACGCCGCCGATCCGCAGCCCCGCCAGCGCGAGGCTCATGGCCATGCGATGGTCGTCATAGGTGCGGATCCGGGCCGCCCGGAGCGGGGTCGCCTGGCCCGCGGGCCAGACGGTGAGCCCGTCGGCCCGCTCCTCGACATCGGCCCCGAGCCGCCGCAACTCCCGCACGAGGTCGCCGATGCGATCGGTCTCCTTGTCGCGGACGTGGGCGACGTTGTGGATCGCCGTCGGCCCGGCCGCGAACAGGGCCACGACCGCCAGCGTCGGCACCGTGTCGCTGATCGCGTTCATGTCGATGTCGATCCCGCGGGCGGCCCGGCCGGAGACCGTCACGGCGCCCGGCTCCCAGCCCACCTCGCAGCCCATCCGCTCCAGGGCGTCACAGAAGGCGACGTCGCCCTGGAGGCTGTCGCGGCCGAGGCCCTCGATGCGCACCCGGCCCCCGGTGATGGCCGCGGCGGCGGCGAAGTAACTGGCCGCCGAGGCGTCGGGCTCGATCTCGTAGGCTCGGCCGGCGTAGCCGTCCGCGGGAATCCGCCAGACGCGGTCGCCCTCGACGAGGCAGCGGGCGCCGAAGGCCTCCATCACGCGGCGGGTCATCTCCAGATAGGGTAGCGACACCAGCCGCCCCTCGAACTCGATCGCGAGACCGTCGGCCGCGCAGGGGGCCGCCAACGCCAGGCCGCTGGCGAACTGGCTCGACGTGCCGCCCCGCACGCGGGCCCGGCCGCCGCGGAGGCCCCGCGACCGGATCACGACGGGCGGGCACTCGCCCGGGCTCTCCGCCGTCGCCTCGATGCCGAGGCCGCGGAGCGCGTGGAGCAGGTCGCCGATCGGCCGTTGCCGCATCCGGGCCGTGCCATCGAGCCGGTAGGTGCCGTGCCCCAGGGCGCAGACGGCCGACAGGAACCGCATCGTGGTGCCGCTGGCGGCGCAGTCGATCACGGCGTCGCGGGTGGGGATCGCGCCGCCGGTGCCGGCCACCTGCACGCGTCCCGCGGCCCAATCGGCCTCGACACCCGCGCCCAAGGCGGCGAGGCCGGCCGCCATCACGCGTGTGTCCTCGCTGTCGAGCACGCCCGTGAGGAGGCTCTGGCCGCGGGCGAGGGCGGCGCAGACGAGCGCCCGATTGGTGATGCTCTTCGAACCCGGCGGGCGGGCCGTGCCCGTCACGGGTGCGGAGACGGTGGGGATTGTGATCGCGGCGGGCATGGTGAGGTCAGCGGTCGGGCGACCGGATCACGGGATCGTCGAGCAGGGCCAGGAGCGGCTTCACGGTCTCGCCGCCGGCGTTGGCGGTCTGCCACTCCGCCCGAGCCCGCCGAAGGTCGGGCGGATCGAGGCTCAGCCACCGAGCGCCGAGAAAGAGGTGATTGGCGGGGCGGCCGTCGCCTTCGAACCAGGCTGCGACGACGGCCATCGCGATCCGCGGGTCGACTGCCTGGCGTGGCACCCGTTCGATCCTGCCCCCCACCTTGTAGACGAACGTGTCGGGGTTGATCTCGATGATCGAGAACCGGGTGCCCTCGGCCTCGAACTCGCGGCCGGCGTTCGCCGCGGAGAACGCCCGCTCCTGGTAGGTGGGAAACTCCTTGGCGTACGTGGCGAACAGCCGCCAGTGTTCGACCCGGGTCGCCGCTTCGGCGTCGTCGCCGACCTGATCGCCGGCGGCTGCGATCGCCCCCATGGCCGCGTCGAACTCCTGTCGCTGGATCGCCCGGTAGGCCTCGCCGAGCGTTCGATCGACCGCCGCCCGCATGCGTTGCCGCTCTTCCTCCACGCGCTTCCGCTCCGCCTCGTCGCGCTCCCGCTCCTCCTGCGCCCGCCGCTCGGCCTCGGCGGCCATGCGTTGCTCCTGTTCCTGGCGGCTTTGTTCGGCCTCGGCCTCGGCTTCTTGGCGGCGGTTCTCGGCCTCTGCCTGGCGACGCTTCTCAACCTCGGCTTCGCGTCGCTGTTCGGCTTCAGCTGCGCGCTGCGCTTCTGCGGCGGCGTCCGCCCCCGCCGGCTTGGGAGCGGTGTCCGCCGCCGCGTTGGCCCCGCCTGGGGCCTCCTGGCCGCCTCGCGGCGGCTCGCCGAGCGCCACCTCTCGTTCGTTGCGTATCACGAAGAACGCGAGCACCGCCACGGCGGCCGCGAGCGCCGCGATCGCGGCCACGAGCGGGCCGTTGCCGGACGAGCGGCGCCGCCGGCGGGGCGGGGCGGACGGATTCCAGCCCTCGAGTCCCGCCGCCGCGGAGGGGAGCGCGGACAGCGGGGCGGAGGGCACGGCCCCGGTGAGCAGCCGGGCGCGGGCCTCCTCGACCCGGTCCACGAGCGCCGCATGGGCCCTCGTGAACGGGCCGGGTGAGACCCGGCGCAGCGACTCGAGCCGGCTCGCTGCGGCGTGGTTGATTGCGTCGGCGTCGCTCGCGCCGGCTGGCA
>JBJTAA010000195.1:0-2535 GCA_046090525.1 Planctomycetota bacterium | reverse complement strand
CTGCCTGCCCCCCCAAATCCTAGCGTGGGCAGGCGCCAAATGCCAGAATTCGGCCTTTTATTCCGGTTCTGCCGTCGATGTTCACCGCCGTCATCCCGCTGTTCAACAAAGCCGCCACAATCCAGCGGGCCCTGGATTCGGTATTTCGGCAGACCTATGCACCGGCCGAGATCTTCGTCGTCAACGACGGTTCCTCCGACGGGGGGGATGCGATCGCCCGCACATCGGCTGACCCGCGCCTACGGGTCATCGACCAGCCCAACCGCGGCGTGAGTGCCGCCCGCAACGCTGGGCTGCGTGCCGCCACGCAGCCGTTCGTCGCCTTCCTCGATGCCGACGACCGCTGGCGGCCAGAACTTCTGGCCAGGATGCGCGACCTGATCGAACGGCATCCGGGGGCGGTGTTGTATGGCGCCGGGTTTTTCACCGTCGAAGGAGCCACGATCAAGCGCTACCACGGCATCGGCCGATCGGCTGACGACGCCCGTCCCGCTGGTGTCGTCGACTTCTTCGCCGAGCGGTGCCGGGATTTCCCGCTACATACCTCGACCACGGTGGTTCGCCGGGAAGCGGCGCTCTCTCTTGGCGGCTTTGCGGAAGGCGTCGCATACGCCGAGGATCATCTGTTCTGGGCCAAGCTGGCCCTTGCAGGGCCCGTGGTGCTCACGCCTGAGCCGCTCGCGGAATACGATGTGGCGGTGCCCGGGCAGGCAGTTGGCTACTGGCGCACGACCTACCGGGAGCGGTTCGACATCCTGGAGTATCATCGCTTCCTGGCGGATGAGTTGCGGCAGCGCACGGCCAAGGGCCGAGCCGCCGACTCGTTCGCCACCCTCGCCCGGCAGGAGCTGCGCACGGCCGTGCTGCAACGGATGTATTGGGGCAACTTCGCCGCCGTCGAGCGGGTCTGGCGCGATCTCGATCTCGGGGGGCTCGGGCTCGGCACCGCGGCCAGAGCCTGTGCGTGGGTCGGTCGGCATCCGGGTGCCCGCCCCTTCATCGGTCCGCTGCTCGCGGGCCTGCGGAGCCTGCGCCGCCGATGATGATCTTCCATAAATTTCGGCAGATGTTTCGGGCCCTCAAGTGGCACCGCCAGGTGCGGCAGGCGGTGTCTACGCAGCTCGAGCTCCTCGAAGCCCCATCGCTCTTTGCCCTCGGCGGACTCACCGACGAGGAAGAGCGAGCCCTTGCAGCGCTCGTCGTCGAGGCAGGGGCGCAGCCAGGCCCCGTGATCGAGTTTGGGACGCTCTTCGGGCTCACCACGCGGCTTATCGCAGCCGCCGCCGCCCCGAGGCAGCGCGTGATCACGGTCGACAACTTCTGCTGGAATCCCTTCGGCCTGCCGCCGGCCCTCCACGAGGCGTTTGCCCGCAAGGTGCTGCGGGGCGAGCTCGCGAGCGGCCGTGTGGAGCTCATCGCGGCCACGAGTGAGGCTTTCAGAGCCGCGTATGCCGGCGCAGTCCCGGCCCTTGTGTTCCTCGATGCCGACCATTCCTACGCGGCCGTCCGCGAGGAGATCGCCTGGGCTCGGCGGCTGGGCGTGCCGCTGATTGCCGGCCACGATTATGGCAACCAGCGGTTCGGCGTCACCCGCGCGGTCGACGAAGCCTTGGGCGAGGGCATCGTCGTGTACGGGTCGCTCTGGGCGTGGAGGGCGCCGGTGTGAACGTGCTGTTCGTGTGGACCGGCGTCACGCCCGCGATGGTGGCCTGCTGGCGCGAGCTCGCCGCCCGGCCAGGCGTGCGGCTCAGGCTTCTGATCGAACTGCCGCAGCGTTCCGACACGGCCTACGAGCCCGAGCAGATGCTTGCGGGGCTCGATTATGCGTTAAGCCGTGCGGGCGAGCCGCTCGACCGGCAGGCCCTCGATCGCAGCGTGGCGGCCTTCGCCCCAGACGTGGCCGTCGTGCTCGGGTGGCGCAGCCCGCTGTGCCGGGCCGTCGCGGAGAGCCCAGCCTGCCGTGAGGTACCCAAGATATTCGCGTTCGACATGACCTTTGCGTGGACGCTCCGGAAGGTCGTGGCGCCGCTTGTGCTCTGGCCGTACCTGCGCCGGTTTGCCGCGGCCTTTGTCACCGGCGCTCGCTCGGCGGAGTATGCGCGGTATCTCGGATTTCGCGGCCGCATTGTCGAAACAGGGCTGATCGGGCTCGACGTTCCCGCGTATCAGGCCGCCCGGTTGGCCCGCCCGCCGGCCGACCGTCACCCGCGGCAGTTTCTCTACGTGGGCCGCTATGCCCGCGAGAAGCGGCTCGATGTGCTCGTGGCTGCGTATGCGGAATACCGCCGCCGCGTCAGCGACCCGTGGGGCCTCACGTGCGCCGGGATGGGGCCGGAAAAGGCCCGCCTCGAGGGCCAGCCTGGGATCACCGACCTCGGCTTCGTGCAGCCCAAGGAGATGCCGTCGCTCTTCGCCCGGCACGGCTGCTTCGTGATCGCCAGCGACTACGACCCGTGGCCGCTGGTGATCGCCGAGGCGCTCGCGTCAGGTATGCCGGTCGTGTGCACGGCCGCCTGCGGCAGCCATGTGGAACTC
>JBJTAA010000194.1:0-6831 GCA_046090525.1 Planctomycetota bacterium | reverse complement strand
TTTGAGCCGCCCCAACCGCGAACTACCCTTGGCATGCCGCCGGGTTCGCCTGCGCCGAGCCTCGCGCCGGTTTCCCCGCGTTCAAATTTTGGCATTCGGTTGCGGCCACCTGGCCGCGTGAGGAGACGCGTTCATGCTCACCGCGCCACGACGCCCGGGCCTGTTGGTGCTGGTGCTGCTGACCGCGGCGCGGCCGGGGCTCGCCCAGTCATGCCTCTGCGGCACCGCCGCCGACGAGTTCGTGGCGGCACGGGTGGGGCTTGTCCGCGAGTGGGTGGTGCAGGTGCCGTTCGACTCGGCCGCCTCGCGGCTCGAGCACGTCGTCGTGGGCGAGTCGCTCGTGGCCGCGCAAGGGGGCGACGGCACCGTGGCGGCGATCGTCGCCTCCGCCGTGCCGGGCGGCCCGCGGTCCGGCACCGTCGCGTGGTCCACGATGATCGGCCGCGAACCAGCCCCGGTGGAAAAGGCAGGCATCGGCGGGCGGGCGGTGGCGGTCGCCCGGGGCGACGAACTCACGCTGCTCGATGCCGGCACGGGACAGGTGCTCTGGCAACGTCCGCTCCGCACCGTGGCCTCCGCGGCCGCGGTGCCGTCGGCCGGCTGGGTCTACGCGCCGCTCGACGGCGGCGGCATGACCCGCTTCCCCGAGAATCCCAACGCCGTGCCGCCGCAGGCCGCCGCGCCGGCCGCGGCCGACGACGAGGCGGACGACCGGGCGGCGGAGGCCGCGACCGCGGACGGCCCCCGGCCCGGCGAGCGGCTCGATCCGGTCGACCTCAGCACCGACGGCGAGGTCGACTTTCCACCGCTGCCCTATTCCGGGGGCGTGCTCTGGTGCACGGTCGATGGCCGAATGACCGCGCTTGTGCGCACCGCGACGGCCTCGCGCCGGCTCGACTTCGATCTCGGTGGACCGGCGAGCGGGCCGCCGGTCGTCCGCGATGGCGACGTGTTCGTCGCCACCCGCGCCGGCGACGTGGCGCGGCTGGCCCGGTCGCCCCAAGGCCTCACGGCCAACTCAGGGGTGATAAAGGACGAGAACGACCAGGAAGTCACCTTCAACGGCTGGCACACGATCATCGACGCCGTGCCGGAAGGCAGCCCGGTCGTCAGTGCGCAGGCGGTCGTGCTCTCGCTCGGCCCATCGGGTGTGGCCGCGTTCTCGACCGCGACCGGGGAACTGCTATGGCAGGTGCCCGCGGCGGGCCGGCCGCTGGCGATCACGGGCGACGTGGTCTGGTGCCACGAGGACACCGGCTTCCTGGTGGCTCGGGATCTCGCCACCGGCGCGCGGCGGGGACGCCTCTGCCTCGGCTGCTTCACGCTGCCGGTGGTGAACACCGTCTCCGAGCGGCTCGTGCTCGCGAGTCCGGGCGGCCTCGTGGTGTCGCTCGCACCGCGGCGGACCGTCGCCGCCGAGCCGCCCGTGCAGGTCGAGCCGACCGAGCCGGTGACCGAGCCGGAGAACGCGGGTTCAGAGTGAGCGGATCGGCGGCGACGCCGCGTCGCCCCGTCAGCGGCGCACGGGCACGCGGCTCGCCGGGTCCTGGCGAAAGGCTTCGACGAGCAGGCCATAGAGCGTCGCATCGTGCCGCAGCAGCCGATGCGGATCCTGGAAGAAGCACTCGCTCGCCACGGCGAGGAACTCCGCCGGGCTCTCGGCGGCGTAGTCGTCGAAGGCGACGCTCCGGCCCTCGTCGAGCAGTTCCTCGAACCGCTCCCGGCAGCCGGCCATCTCGTGCCGCCAGCGGCGGGCCGCGGCGCGGGGCAGCGGCGGCACGCCGTCGATCTCGCCATCGAGCAGGTCGACGAGATGGACCGTCTCGTGGATGACGACGCTGCGCGGGCCATCCCGCATCCGGCCCCCCGCACGGGCGCCGGGCCAGGAGAGCACCATGCTGCCGCCGCCCCAGGTCTCCCCCAGCCGGGCCTCCTGCCACTGGAGTTCGCCGCCCCCCTCGAGCGGCGTCGAGCGGGGCACGAGGTAGTCGCCGGGATAGACGAGCACCGACCGCAGGCCGTCGAACCACAACTCGGGCAAGCCCAGGGCGACGAGCCCCGCCTGGGCCGCGATCACGACCCGCACCTCGTCGGTGATCTCCAGGCCGCGACAGCCCTCGAACCGCTTCTCCTCGAGGAACACGGCGATCCAGCCGAGGAGCCGCGCCGTCTCCTGCTCGTCGAGCCAGTCACCCTGCCGCACGCCTCGGCGCAGGATTTCCCGCCACGCCGCGGGCACGGGCCGATCGAGGATCGCCCGCCGCCGTCGGGACCGCAGCCAGCCGAGCACGGTTCCTCCCGGCCCGCAACGTCTAGGGGGACGGCGGCCCCAGGGGCAGCCGCCGCGAGAAGAGGTCGATCGCGAGGATCAAACAGCCGATCGCCAGCGCCGCAAACGACAACAGCAGCATGGCGGTGTCGGTGTTCATCGGCGAGCGGCGATTGTCGTCGCCCGAGTCGGCGGTCATGCGCTCGTGTCTCCGGCCGCTCAGGCCTTCAGTCGCGTCGTCACCCGGTCGCCCCGCTGCACCGTGCCCCGGGCGTATTCCTTGACCAGCCGGGCCACGGCCCGGTCGGTCCGCACGCTCGTGACCACCGCCCGGCCGACGTATTCGCCTTCGCGATAGACCTCGAGCACGTGGTCGACCTGCAGGCCGTCGTCGCTGCCGAGTGAGACCTCGATCGAGCCCGCGGCGACCGCGATCACCTGGCCGTCGAGCGTGGGCACGCGATCCTTGGGGAGACTGTCGATGTCGAGTCCGCTCTGCTTGAGCAACAGCCGGGCGTTGACGAGCTGCTTCTCGAGCTGCTCCTTCCGCTCCTCGGCGATCGCCAGGAACGACTTCGACTCGGCCAGTTGCGCCGACAGTTCGGCGGAGCGATCCACCTGCGAATCGACCTTCGCCTGCTGCTCGGCCACCCGCTTGCCGAGATCCTCGACCTGCTGCCGGGCCTCCCGCAGGTCGGCCGTCATCTTCTCGAGGTCGGCGGCCAGCTTCCGCTGGTCCTCCTCGCGCTTCTCCTTCTCCTGCCGCAGACCGGTGAGTTCCTTGTCCTTCTGCACGATCGCCGACTGGAGCTTGGCCACCACCTCGTCGCGGGCCTGCTCCGACTCGGCCACCCGCTGCTGGAGCCGGTTGATCTGCGCCTCGAGCTTCTGGCGTTCGGCCTCGGCCTGGTCGAGCTGGTGCTTGTAGCCGGGCAACTGCCCCGGCAGACAGGCGTCGGGCGACCGGAAGATCTCGTCCTTCCAGTTGACGTGCGAGAAGTAGATCGCCCCCGCGAACGTCATGAGCACGAGGCTCATGATGAACACGGCGAACAGGAAGATCTTCCCGATGATGTTCATGCTGGCTGCCTCAAGCGCGGGGAGCGGAGCCACCCCATTCCCGGGAACTCTCCCGGAATCTTCATTGTCGGCCGGCAGGCGTGGCCGGGGCAAGCCGCGACGCGAAGAGCCCTTCGACCGCCACGAGCACCGCGATCGCCAGGGTCACCCCGGCCGGCAGGGTCCCCGCGGTCAGCCAGGGGCTCCAGCGGCCGTCGGGATGGACGGCGACCCGGAGGGTGGCGGTCGCCCGCCGGGGGCCGCGGGCGAGCAGCCGGCCCGACCCGTCGATGGCCGCGGAGAACCCCGTGTTGGCGGCGATCACCAGCGGGGTCCGCACCTCGACGGCCCGCAGGATGCCGGCGGCCAGGTGCATGTCGAGCTCGCTCGATCCCCAGAACCAGCCGTCGTTCGTGAGATTGACGAGCACGTCCGGCCGACGCCCCTCCGCCGCCAGCCGGCGGACGATCGTCCGCACGGCGGCCGGCAGCGCCGTCTCGTAGCAGATCGTGGGGGCGAGTTCGAAACCGGCCACGTCCACGGCGACCGGCGCCGTGCCCGCGGTGAGCCCCGCCGCCAGCGGCGTCAGCCGGTAGAGGAACGGCAGGCGGTCGCCCAGCGGCACGTACTCGCCGAACATGACGGGAAACATCTTGTCGTAGCAGGCCCTCGGCGCGCCCGTGGCGTCGAGCACGAGCGCGGCGTTGAAGTGCTCCGCGCCCGTGGCGGCGGTGGGCGTGATCCGCTGCCGGTCGAGGCCCACGATCCAGGTGGTGCCGTAGCGCCGGGCGTAGGTGGCGAGCGCCTCGAGCCGCTGCCGGGCCAGCGCCTCGCGGCCCCGGGCCTGGCGGTCGGCGGCGCCGGCGTCGCCGGCGGCGGGCCCGAGCAGTTCGTCGAGCACCGCGGCCGGCAGCACCTCGGCAGGATCGACCTCCACGAGCCCCCAGCGCCACATCGTTTCGGGCCAGACGATCACGTCGGGGGGGGCGGCGTGTTCCGGATCACCGAGGCCCGCCATGGTCAGTTCGTCGTAGTGGGCCAGCACGTCTGCGGCCGCCGTCGGATCGTGCTTGAGTTCGGTGTCGATCGAGCCCTGCACGAGCAGCACGTCGAGCGGGCGACCGGCCGGGGCGGGCACGGTGGCCAGCCGCCAGCCGCCGTAGGCCAGGCTCGCACCGATTACGACCGCCGCGACGGTCGCCTCGACGAGCGCCCGGCGGGCGGCCATGCTGCCGCGGGCCGCCGCGAGGAGCGCCGCCAGGCCCGCGGCCGCGATCATCACGATGCCACCCACGCCCACCTCCCCCACGGCGTCGGCCGCCTGGATGAGCGTGGTCCAGCGCCACTGCGTGTGGCCGAGGCCTGCGAAGGTGAAGCCGCCGAGCAGACTGCCGCGCAGCTGCTCGCAGGCGACCCATGCGACCGCCACCGCCGGCACCAGCGGCCACCGCCAGCGGTGCACGAGCCGCCGCGCGAGCCAGAGGAAGAGCGGCAGGTAGCAGGCCAGGTAGACCGAGAGCAGCACCCAGCCGATGCTCGTGGCCGGATGGGGCAGCCTGAGCCAATGGATCGCCGGCAGCCAGTAGGCCAGACCGCCACACCAGGCGGCCAGCCAGGGCCGCGGCCCGACCGGGCGCGCCGGCAGCACGAGCATGAGCCACGGCAGCGGCGCCACCCACGCCAGCGGCCAGAGGTCGGCGGGCGGCTGGACG
This sequence comes from Planctomycetota bacterium, assembly GCA_046090525.1. Lineage (GTDB taxonomy): Bacteria > Planctomycetota > Planctomycetia > Pirellulales > UBA1268 > QWPN01. The sequence goes on along the minus strand of JBJTAA010000194.1, from coordinate 1,791 downwards.
AGGAACATCGCCAGCCCGCCTCCGAGCGCCAGGAGCCACGCCCCGGGCCCGGCCGCCGCCGCGCCAGCCGTCGGCCCGCCCGCCTCCGCGGTGCCGCTCATGTCGCCGCCTCGAACTCGGCCACCACCCGGCCGGCCGTCACCGGCTCGTCCTCGTCGGCAAGCTGCGCGACCAGCCGCCCGTCGATCGGCGACTCGAGATCGATCGTCGCCCCGCCCGCGACGAGTTCCACCACCCGGTCGCCCGCGAGCACGACCGAGCCCGGCGGCACGAGCCAGAGCGAGACGCTCACCGGCACGTCCCCGAGGCCGAGGTCGGGCACCACCAGGGGCACGCGCGGGAGTGCGGGGCGGACCATCGGGTCACCGTTGCTCGCGGAGCCAGGCCAGCACCACGCGGCCCACGGCCTCGAGCGCCTCCGCGGAGCACTGCTCGGGCGTGTCGCGGGTGGTGTGCCAGGCCGGATAGTCGAAGTCGATGATGTCGCAGGTGGGGATCCCGCCGATGTTCCGCAGCGGCACGTGATCATCCTCCACCTCGTGTCGCGGCTGCGGCACGAACTGCCGCACGCCCAGCCGACGGGCGACGTCCCAGATCGACTCCACCACCGGCCGCGTGTCGGGCCAGGAGACGCTCTTTCGCTCCTGCCAGATCTCCAGATCGCGGTCGGCCACCATGTCCACGATGGCCCCGCAGCGGTAGACCGGCCCGGTGCCTTCGCGACGGGCCGCGGCATACTGGCGGGCGAAGTAGGTCGATCCCAGGAAGTAGGGATCCCGCGGGCCGACCACATATTCCTCGGCGTCGAAGAGCACGAAATCGACGCCCGGGCCGGTAACGGTGGCCATGAACCGTCCCAGCTCCATCATCAGGCCCACCCCGCTGGCCCCGTCGTTGGCGCCGAGGAAGACGCCCCGGGGATCGACCGGATCACGATCGGGAAACGGACGCGTGTCGTAGTGCGCGCCGATCAGGATCCGCTCGGTGCGATCGGGGTGCCACGTGACCACGAGGTTCTCGATGTGGACGGGGTCGCCCGTGCGGCGGTCGCGGACGCGGAAGGCCTGCCCCGCGACGCTCGCCCCGGCCGCCCGGAAGTGCTCGGCCAACAGCGCCCGCTGCCGCCGCATCCCGTCCGATCCGCTCGGCCGCGGCCCCAGCGCACAGATCGCCTCGAGGTGCTTCATGGCCCGCTGCCCCGAGAACCCGTCGGCCTCCGCGGCGCGGAGCTCCGGCCAGCTGCCGGCGGCGAGGGCGAGGGCGAGGGCGAGCGAGCGGGCCTTCATGGCAGCGACCCAAACGGGCGGGCGAAGGGGCCGGGCAGGCGGTGACGCGCGGCCTCGACGGCAACGGGCAGTGTACACGTCGCCGCGAGATCGCCGGGCGGCCGACGGCAAGTCCGCCGCTCGCGGCAGTGCGGTCTGCTAGACTCGCGCGGCACTCAGGCGCAGGCTTCCCCCCACGACGCGACATCCTCACATGCCCGGCACGATCGCACGGCGGCGCGGCGGGTGGGCCGCCTGGTGGCGGCTCGCGGCCCTCCTCGCCATCGCGACTCCGGCGGCCGCGGTCCGGGCCGGCGGCGGGCCCGAGAACGTGTTCCTGGTCGTCAACTCGACGAGCGGCGACAGCATCGCCGTGGCCAACGCCTTCGTGGCGGCCCGAGGCATCCCGCCGATCAACGTCTTCATGCTCCCCTGGGCGGGCAGCAAGGAGTCGGTCACGCTCGCCCGCTTCAAGGACGAGATCCTGACGCCCATCCTCAAGGGCATCGACAGCCGCCGGCTGGCC
>JBJTAA010000193.1:0-4310 GCA_046090525.1 Planctomycetota bacterium | reverse complement strand
CCCCTTTCTTCACGGCAGCAACTCCAAGGCATGCTGGTAAGCGGCCTGGTGCATGAGGTCGTCCCAAGGAACAGGGGGCTCCTGCGGCAGCAGGCTCAAGCGGCGCTGCTCGCTGTCGGTATCGGGCTGCCAGGCACCGCTGGATGCCGCGCGGCTCAAGCCCTGCAGCAGTTCATCCACCGCTTGGCCGCCATCAAGGCTTTGGTTGCACAGCAGCACCATGTCGCAGCCCGCCTGCAGGGCCAACACCGCCGCCTCGGCATAGCTGAGTTCACCGCCCTCCAACTTGCCGCAGTTCGTCGAGTGGAATCGCGCGGGGGAAGATCTCCACCAGCTGCACGTCCACCATCGACCAGAGCGGATTTGCAGGCGAGGCCTTGGGGTCGTGGTAAGGGCTCTTCGGGTTCCAGGCGGTGTCGTCGGGGTAGGCCTCGCGGACGACCCGCGCGACGCCCACGGCGGCCGGTGGCTCGGCATTGGAGTGGTAGAAGATCGTCAGGTCGCCTTTCTTCATGGCCCGGAGGAAGTTGCGGGCCTGGTAGTTCCGCACGCCCTCCCAGCCGGTCGTCTTGCGGGGGGCCCGGGCGAGGTCCTGGATCGAGAAGGTGTCGGGCTCGCTCTTGATCAGCCAGTACTGCATGGAAGGTCCGTCGATCGAGGCCATCCGCGGCGGCACGGTCAAAACGGCACGTCGTCGTCGCCCGCCTCGGCGAAGGCGTCGTTGGGATCGATCCCGTCAGGCTCACCGGCCTCGTCCCCGCCCCCCTCGGACAGGCGCCGAAAGGAGAGGCCCTCGGCGCTCAGGAAATACTTGGGCTCGCTCGCCGCGTCCCGCTGCCAGCGGCGACCGCTGAGCCGGTAGGTCACCTCGACCTCCTGCCCGACGCTCAGCTCGTCCACCGCGTCGCAGCCGTCCTTGACGAACTCCACCGGGATGTAGTTCGTGAAGGAGCCCTTCTGCTGCTCGAGCACCACGAGCCGCTTGCGAAATCCCTTCTGTCCGAAGGTCTTGGTCTCCTCGATCAGGTGCACGACGCCGCGGACGGTGGGGTGTTTCATGGAGTTGCCCGGATGGGGCCGTGGGCCCGGTTGACCTGCCGCCGCCCGACGGGCCGCTTGGGGGGGCGGAAGTATCGCACAAAGCCGGTGCCGGTTGCCAGCGGTTTCCCGACTGCTCGTGGCGATCAGTAGAGGGAGAAGTTCACCTCCGTCCCGAGTGGTGCCGGGGGCGTGGGGCGGCGACCGTGCTCATTCCTGTAGATCAGGACCTCGGTCATCGCATTCGTCGTCAGGAGCACGTCGGGCACCCCATCGGCCGTGAAATCGCCCGTCTGCACGAGCCTGCCTCCGCCGAGCGTGTCGTCCCGGGGGTCCATGGCGAACGTGGCCAGCGGGCGGCCCCCGCCGTCGTAGAGCGTGCGGGGCTGCGCGATCACGATTTCGGACACACCGTCGCCCGTCCAGTCCACCAGCGCATGGTGGCGGGCGTAGTCGACCGTGATCTTCGTCTCCACGCGGCCCTCCTCGCTCAAGACCCACAGCTTCCCACTGCCCCAGGGCTGATGATCGATGTCGACGGCCAGTTGGAGGTCGGGGGAATCGGCACGCATCCGGCCGATGTCGACCGATTCGAAATGCTCGCCCGTGACCTCCCAGATCGTCCGCCCGTTGCCATCCATCACGGCGATCGCGTTCGCGCCGCAGAACGTCATCGCCAGGCGGAACTGCTCCGGCGTCGTGCCCGCGCGGAGCACGCGGCAGCAGTCGCAATGGCCGTTGGCCAGGGGGATGTTGTCGGATCGGTAGACCCACCGTGTCGAGCCGTCGGCGTTGAGCATGGCGTAGCCGGCCACGATCTCGTCGCGGCCGTCACCGTCGATGTCGATCGGCACGGGCTGATGGGCCGTACGGTAGCCGCCCGGATGGTCGACGGTCCAGAGCCGACGGCCGCTTTGGTCAAGCGCCCAGATGTGCGTGTAGCGGGTCTTGATCAGCACGTCCGTGGGCCGCGGCGCGCCGGAGAGATTGGCGAACACGAGGCAATCGGTGGCCCCCTCCGGGATCGGCAGCCGCCGCTTCTCCCGGCCCGTGGCGCCGTCGAGTTCGACGAGAAAGCCCTCGGTCAAGAGCACGACGTCGTTGCGGCCGTCGCCATCCCAGTCGTAGATCTGACAGGCCACGTCGTGGTGCAGGTTGCGGCGGCCGATCGTCGGGTTGCCCCAGCGCCACAGCACGCTGCCGTCGAGGCGCTGGGCGACCGCGGAACTCGTGAAGTGGACGTCGTTGCGGCTGACGTTACGGGCGCTGACGATCTCGACCGCGCCGTCACCGTCCAGATCGCCCGCCACCACCCACGCTCCACCGTATTCCCGATCGAGGGTGACGCGGCGCCATGGCTGGACGAGGCTGGAGGTGTCCGCGAGCGCCGCCGGGGCGATGCTCAGCAGGGCGAGGGCGGCCACGCGGGCGAGCCGAGGCGTGGGAGGCGGATCAAACGCGGTCACGAGCAGGTGCCTCCGATCGTCGGCCGGGCACCGCGGTCGCCGAGCCGAGGCCGCTCGGCTCGCCCACGAGGTCCAGCCCGGGGAGGCAAGGATAGGTGGCGCTGCGGCAGTTCCACAAGCGCCTGCGCCGTTTCCGGGCCGCCCACCACCGGCCCGCGGGCAGCCGGTGCGCGGAGCAAAAAGCGGTCGCCGGGCAGGGTTGCCGGCCACTGAAAAAGGCAAGCGGGGCGGGTGGTTGCCCACCCGCCCACCGCGTTCACAACACAGGGGACGATTCTCGCCCGCAGGCGAAGGTCACCGACTCAGCAGCCCTTGCGGCAGTGCAGGAGGCCGCCCTTGCCGCAGCCCCGGCCGTTGCCGCGGGCGCCGGCATCACCGGCGGGCACTTCCTCCTCGACGCACTTCTTGACCTGGACGCACACCTTCTTGGTGACCGTCTTCGGCACGCGGACCACGTACGACTCCGTCTTCTGCTCCTCGACGATGTCGCTGCAGCACACGGAGTAGGTCTTGGTCTTCTGGACCGGGACCATCACCGTGTAGCAGACCTCGCGGGTGCGGGTCTCGGGGACGCACTTGTTCACCGTGATCTCGCGGGTGCGAGTCTCACAGCGGACCTTGTTGACGCACACCGTCTTGGTGCGGGTCTCGGGCACCATCTTCGTGACGCAGTAGTTCCGCGTCCGCTCCTCGCAGCGATGGAGCGTGACGCAGTAGGTGCGGGTCCGCTCCTCGCAGCGGCTCTTCCGCACGCACACGGTGCGGGTCCGCTCCTCGCAACGGAACTTCTTCACGCAGTAGGTGAAGGGCACCTGCTCGCACTCCGTCTTCCACGTGGTGACCTCGATCTCCTTGGTCTCGCAGGTGGGAACCCACTTGCGGCAGCAGACCACCTTCGGGCAGCAGGGGTTGCCCTCGGCGTCATACTTGCCGTTGGCCGAGATCTCCTTGGCCTCGGTCACCCAGTGGCCGCCCCGGCAGGTGACGGTCTTGGTGCTCTTGACGGGCACCCGCTTCGCCACGGTCCGGTAGCCGGTCATCTCCTCGGTGTAGGGGACCCGCACCGTGTAGGCCTGCTGGACCTCTTCGGTGTAGGGCACGTTCACCTTGTAGGTGGCCGTCCGCTCCTCGGTGTAGGGCACCATCACCTTGTAGGTGGCCGTCCGCTCCTCGGTGTAGGGCACGCTCACCTTGTAGCTGGCCGTCCGCTCCTCGGTGTAGGGCACGTTCACCTTGTAGGTGGCCGTCCGCTGCTCCGTGACCGGGACCAGCACCGTGTAGGACTTCTCGACCTGCTCGGTGTAGGGCACGTTCACCTTGTACTCCACGGTCTTCGTCTCCGGCACGTTGACGTTGACGGTGTACTCGACCGTCTTCGTCCGCTTCTCCGGGACCATGACCGTGAAGTGCCGCGTCTTCTCCTCGAGCCGCGGCACCTTCTTCGTGACCTGGAACGACCGCTCGCGAACCTCGGTGGTCCACTCGGTCTTCTCCACGTCCTGCAGCTCGGTGACCCAGCGCCACCGCTTCACCGTCTGCATGCAGGCGTCGGCGGCGGCCGCCTCACCCGCTTCGGCCGGAGCGGCCGCAGCCGCCTCGCCGACGAGCACCGACCCGTCCGCCGGGGCGGCGGGCGTCTGCCCGCGGACGAACGTGCCGCCGACGCACACGCCGGCAGCCGCCACCCACGGCAGGAACTTGAACGTCAAACGCTTCTTCACGGAAACCTCCAGAGGGATGAAAGACTCGAGCACCACGTGTTCCGGATCCGCCCGGAGGCCATCCCCAGTCTGTGGCGTTCCTGGC
>JBJTAA010000192.1:0-3326 GCA_046090525.1 Planctomycetota bacterium | reverse complement strand
CGACATGTTCGCCGGCGTCGCCGAAGAGCGGGGGATCGCGCTCGAGCTCGAGACGCCCGCCCGTCCGATCGTGGAGGGCGACGCCGCCCACGAGCTGCGGGGGCCGCTGACCGCGATGCAAAGCGTGCTGGAAGTGGCCATGTCGCAGGACCGGGCGGCCCCGGAGTATCGGGAGACACTCGTCGACGTCCTCGAGGCGGCCCGGCACCTCGCGAAGCTCGCGAACGACCTCTTGTTGCTGGCCGAGAGCACCGACGCCTCGGCCCCGCGGATCCGCGAGTCGGTCGACCTAGCCCGCGTGGCGGGCCAGGCCTGCGACATGTTCGCCGGCGTCGCCGAAGAGCGGGGGATCGCGCTCGAGCTCGAGACGCCCGCCCGTCCGATCGTGGAGGGCGACGCCGCCCGCCTCCGGCAGGTCGTCGGCAACCTGCTCGACAACGCACTGCGGTTCACCCCGCGGGGCGGCAGCGTGACGGTGCGGGTCGCGGCCGCAGGCGCCGAGAGCCTGCTGACGATCCGGGACACGGGCACGGGCATTCCCGCCGGGGACCTGGAGCGGATCTTCGACCGCTTCGCCGTGGCCGATCGGGCCCGGAGCCGGGCCCGCGGCGACCGCTGCGGCGGACTGGGGCTGGCGATCTGCAAGTCGATCGTCGAGGGCTGCGGCGGTTCGATCACGATCGCGAGCCCGCCGGGCGAGGGCACGACCGTGACCGTCCGCCTGCCCGTCGCCCCCGGGCCGGCCCGCGAGCCTGCGAAGGCCGGCGGAGCCCCGCAGGCTCAGGCCGCCGCCCGGCGACTCGCCCGCCCGACATGAACGCCGACGCCTGCGCCGCCGGGATTCTCTTCGCCGTGCCCATCGAGGCCGACGCCTTCGAACGGCGGGTGAGCGAGCGGGTCGAGACCATGGCTGCCGGGCTGACCTTCCACGAGGGCCGGGTGGCGGGCCGTCGCGTAGCCTGGTGCGTGGCCGGCATCGGCCGGGAGCGGGCAACGCGGGCCGCGCGACTCCTGATCGACGGGCATCGGCCGAGGCTGCTCGTGGCCGCGGGCTTCGCCGGTGGGCTCGATCCCGCCCTCGCCCGGGGCGAGACGATCGAGCCGGCGGCGGTGCGGGGCGAAACCGACGCGGCCGCACCGCTGGCGCTCGACGCGCCCCGCCCGGACGGGCCGACGCTCGTGACGGTGGATCGCATCGTCCACACGCCGGCGGCCAAGGCGGCGCTCGCCGCGGCCACCGGCGCCGCGGCCGTCGACATGGAGACGCTGGCCATCGCCGAGGTCGCACGGGAAGCGGGCCTGCCCTGCAGGGCGGTGCGGGTGATCTCCGACGCAGCCGGCGACGAACTCCCACCCGACGTGACCCGGCTCGTCCAGCCGCAATCGGTATTTCGGCGGGCCGGCTCCCTGCTGGGCACACTCGGTCGCCGGCCCCGCGCGGCGCTCGATCTCTGGCAACTCTGGGAGCGGGCCGTGATCGACGCCCGCACGCTGGCCGAGGCACTGGTGGCCGCGATCGAGCGTCCGGTCACTCCGTGACCGGATCACGCGCGATGGCGCGACTGCTCTGACCCGGTTCCGGAGGAACCGGGCTCCTGGAGTCCGGTCACTCCGTGACTGGATCACGCGCGATGGCGCGACTGCTCTGACCCGGTTCCGGAGGAACCGGGCTCCTGGAGTCCGGTCACTCCGTGACTGGATCACGCGCGATGGCGGGCACCGTCTGCCCCGGTTCCGGAGGAACCGGGCTCCCGGAGTCCCGTCACGTGAGCCAGCTGACCAGCCGGCCGGGCGGCAGGTCGGGGGCCAGGCCGTGGCTGGGGATGCCGAGTTGCTCCGCCGCCGCCGCCGCCGCCAGCCGGCCGCTGCGAACGGCCCCCTCCATCGTCGAGGGCCAGCCCGTGGCCGTCCAATCGCCAGCCAGGAGAACCCTGGGCACCGTCGTTCGGGCGGCCGGCCGCACGGCGTCGACGCCCGGCCGCACCGAGAGCACCGCCGTCGGGTCGGTGACGATGCGGGAGTCGAGGAGCCTGGCGTCCCGGGCGGCGGGGAACGCCGACCGCACCTCCGCCACCACGGTGTCGCGCAGCCGCTCGCGGTCGCCGTCGAGCAGCCCCCGCGACGCGCTGATCACCACCTGGCAGTAGCCCGGCGGGCCGTCGTCCGGCCTGAAGATCCACTGCGAGACGCGCCCCACGAGCACCGCATGCGGGAGGTCGATGCAGGGGCGGTCGAACCAGAGATGCACGGCCGTGATCGGTGAGCCGGCGAAGCGGTCATCGGCCGGCGGCACGATGTCGGGCACGAGCCGGGCGGCCGCCTTCCAGGGCACGGCAAGGATCACGGCCTCGCAGTCCACTCGCTGGCCGTCGGCGACTACGGCAGCCACCGGGCCGGTCGTATCCCGTTCGATCCGCGTCACCGTCCGGCCGGTCTCGACCGCCACGCCGCGGGCCGCGAGCCAAGCCACGAGCCGTTCCCCGAAGAGCGTGCCGAGCGGCTCGGTCGGCACAAACAGATCGGCCGCCTCGCGGTGCGCGAGAAAGCCGTCCACGGCAACCTTCCGGGCCGCGGCGACGTCCACCAGGTCGATCGACTCGCCGAGCGCGCTTTCGATCACCGGCTGCCAGAAGAGCCGGATCACGGCCTCCGGCTGGCCGACGTCCCGCAGCCACTCGAGGGCCGTGGGCCGGTCGCCGCCGGCAGGCCGCCAGCGGGCCAGCCGCAGCATGCCGAGCGCCAGGGCAGCCTTCTCGCGGAGCGTGAAGTGCCGCATGCCGAGCAGGAGCGGCGCGAGGTGCAGCGGCGCCGGCAGGCGCCGCGAGGGCGTGCAGGCGGCACGGCGGTCGTCGGGGCCGATGAACCAGAGCGTGCGGTCCTGACGGAGCGCATCACCGAGGCCGGCCCGGCGGCAGAGGTCGAGGAAGTTGGTGCAGCAGCCCATCGCGACGTGCTGGCAGGCGTCGACGAGGCCCCCGGCGACCGGGTCTTCGAAGGAGGCGGCGCGGCCGCCGGCTCGGCGGCGCGACTCCAGGATCGTGACGCGTGCCCCCGAGTCGGCGAGCGCCGCGGCGGCCGCCAGCCCGGCCAGGCCGCCGCCGATGATCACGATCCGGGGCGGGGCGGCGGTGACGGACTCGATGGCGAAAGCCGGCTCAGACATGCGACCATTGTGCCAAGCAGCCCGGCTCGGCGTGACCCCTGGAGCCCGGTTCCTCCGGAACCGGGTCAGTGGTGACGCAGTGTCCCGCGTGATCCGGTCACGGAGTGACCGGACTCCTGAGCCGGAACCGGGTCAGTGGTGACGCCGCGTCCCGCGTGATCCG
>JBJTAA010000191.1:0-12098 GCA_046090525.1 Planctomycetota bacterium | reverse complement strand
CCCTACAGCGTGGCCTTCGACCTGGCCGGCAACCTGTACGTGGCCAACAACAGCGGTGGAGAGAGCACGATTTCCAGATACAACTCCCAGGATGTCTTCGTATCGGCGATCACGGGCAATCTCAACAATCCGCGGATGATTGCCTTCGATGCCGCGGGCAACCTGTACGCGGCGAATGTGAGCTCCGATACGATTTCCAAGTTCAACTCGGCCGGCACGTTCACCGCGACGATCGGCTCCTCCGCGACCTTGAACGGCGTGACCGGCCTGGCGTTTGCGGGGTCGGGGAATCTCTACGCCTCGAACCCCGGCAACCAGACGATCTCGATTTTCAATCCCGCGGGCACGTACCTGTCGAACATCGCGATCACGTCCGGCTTGCAGACCCGCGGCATCGCCTTCGACACGGCGGGCAATCTCTACACCGCGAACCGCAACAGTAACAACATCTCCAAGTTCAATTCGGCCGGTGTGCTCCAGTTCTCCTGGTCGACGGCGTCGGACCCCCGCTACGTCGCCTTCACCCATTCACCGATCCCGGTGCCCGAGCCGGGCACCCTCGCGCTCGCCGGCGTCGGGGCGACCGCCTTGGCCTGGCGGGCCATGCGACGGCGCTGATGCCGGCCCGCACGGGGAGGTAGACTGCCCCCGCGACGCGAGAGCGACTCCGCCCGCTCGGGTCCGGTTGCCGAGGCATGACGACCGCCAGCCCCCCGCAGGACGTGCCCGAGCCGGCCGGCCGCCTCGATCACCGCCTGCTCTTCTGGCTGACGCAGGGCGTCTTCTTCGGCATCGTGGCCCTCGCGCTCGTCGTGCTCAAGTCGACCGTCCTCGACGGGCTGATCGGCGCCGACCTCGCCACTCGGACGATCCTCGTGCGGCTGGCGATCCTCGTGCTCGATGTCGGGCTGCTGACGATCATCTATCGGCAGCCGGCCTTCCGCAGGATCACCGGCACGGTGCCGTTCGCCGCCGCGACGGCGGCGGCCTGCCTCGCGGTGGCGGCCTTCGACGGCGCCCTCTCGCTCTTCGTCATCCGGTCGTTCCTGCCCGGCAGCGTGCCGGTTCTGGAACAGCATCCGCTGCTCGCAACGGTCCACCGGATCACGCTGTGCGTCGTCTGGAGCGTCGCCCACCACGCGCTCGAGCAGCGTCGGGCATCCCGGCAGGCTGCCCGCCGCGCGCTCGAGATGGAACTCGCCCTGCGGCACAGCGAACTCGAGCGGCTCGGCCAGCAGATCGAGCCCCACTTCCTGTTCAACGCCCTGAGCGCGGTCCTGGCCTGCCGCCACGACCCCGAGGCGGTCGAGGCCGTCACCACCGCGCTCGCCGACTATCTGCGATTCTGTCTCTCCCGTCATGGTGGCCCGGAGCCGCTGGCCCACGAGCTCGACGCGATCGAGCTCTTGCTGTCGGTGCACGAGGCCCGCTTCCGGGGCACCCTCACCTGCCGCGTGACAAGCGCGCCGGCGGCCCGCCGGGTGGCCGTGCCGCCGCTCCTGCTCAGTCCCTTGGTCGACAACGCGCTCAAGTACGGCGCCCAGACGAGCCCCGAGCCCAGGACCGTGGCGGTCGAAGCCCGCGTGACCGGTGGACAGCTCGTGGTCGAGGTGACAAACTCCGGCACCTGGATCGAGCCGGCGTCCGACCGGCCCGGCACGGGCCTGGCCAACCTGCGGCGGCGGCTCGAGCTTTCGGGACTCGAGCACCGGCTCGACATCGATTCCCACGCCGGCGTCGTGACCGCCCGCGTCACGCTGCCGGCGGGGCCGTCACCGGCAACCCAACCCGCCCCGCCCGACCGACGCCCCGACCGCACGATCCCGTCCCCGCTGGGCCCGACCGATGCCTGAGACGCCTTCCGGGTCGCCCGTGCTCCCGCCGCTGCGGGTGCTGCTCGTGGATGACGAGCCGGCGGCGACGAACTGGCTCGCCGAACTCCTCTCGCGCCACCAGCACGTGAGCGTCGTCGGCCGGGCGACCGATGCCGATCGGGCCGAGCGGCTGATCGCCCGCCTGAAGCCCGATGTCGTCTTCGTGGATATCGAGATGCCCGGCCGCGACGGGCTCGCGCTCCTGGATCGGCTCGACGGCAGGACCCTCGGGGTGGTCGTGACCGCCTTCGAGGACTATGCCGTCGAGGCCTTCGACACCGCGGCGGTCGACTATCTCCTCAAGCCCGTGACCGCCGCCCGCCTGGGCCGCACCCTCGCGCGGCTGGCGGGCAGCCGGGGCCGCTCGGGAGCCGTGGCCCCGTTCGCCGACGACGGGTCGGTGGAGGAGGCGCCGCCCGAGCCGGTCGGGCTCGACGACAAGTTCGCGGTGCCGACCGGCCGGGCCACGACGCTCGTCGCCGCGGACGAGATCCTCTGGCTCGAGGCGCTCGACAACTACTCGCTGGTGCACCGGGCCGGTGCACCGCCGCTCACGGTCCGCCGGCCGCTGGCCGAGTGGGAGGCGGCGCTGCCTCCGGGGTCGTTTCTGCGGCTCGATCGCTCGCTGATCGTGGGGCTCGACCGGATCGACGCGATCCACTGGCGCTGGCAGGGGGGCACGCAGGTGGCGTTCGTCGGCAGCGAGGCGACGCTCACGCTCGGGCGGGCGGCCACCCGCCGGCTCAAGGATCGCCTCGACGGCGAGGGTTGAAGCCACGGGCTCCCTGCGTGCCGCGCGGATCAGTACAAGCTCAGCGAGCCGCCATCGGGCCAGCGCGTGACCGGCTGCGGCGTAAACCGCGTGAGCCCAACGAGCGACCGCACCTCGGCGGCCCGCGAGCCGATCCGGGCCCACTCGCCGAGCCGCACGCGGGCGGGGCCGACGCCGGGCAGCCCCCAGCGGCCACACGCCTCGGACCACAGGGCCTCGAGCCGGCCCCGGCGCACGTGGATCGAGTCGAAGCCGTACCACTCGCCCGGCTGCTCGATCACCGCGGCCCCGAGCTCGCCGGCGATCCCGCGGACCGCCCCGTCGAGCCGCTCCGCCGCCGACCGCAGTTCCCCGAGCGACAGCTGGCAGCCGGGCACATAGACCGTCTTGAGCAATCGGTACCTGACCGCCCCGGCCCGAGCCACGCTCGCCAGGGGCAGCGCCGTCACCGCGACCCGGGTGCCGCGGTCGGCCAGCCGGGCCAGGCACTCCCGCACCCAGCCGGCCGTCTGCTCGACCGTGAAGCCATAGAGCAGGTCGTTGCCGATGTCGGTGACCACGGCGTAGACCGGTCGCACCGCCGCGGCCGGTTCGAGCCGGTCGAGCGCCCGCCACAGGCCACTTCGCAGGATCGACGGCAGCCGCCGCCAGGCGACCCGGCTGTTGGCTCCGTACGAGCGGCCGTGGCCCGCCGCCACCAGGAAGTCGGCCGGACCGGCAGCCGCCCGCACGATGGTCGTGAGCCGGGGCAGGCCCCGCGACAGGTTGCTCGCGCCGATCGCCACCACGATCGGCCGCGATCCCTCCAAGCCGCCAAGCGGGCCGCTCATCTCACCGCCGCCAGGAGCCGCCGGCCGACAGACCCTGCCAGCAGGACGCGGCCAGGAGGGCGAACATGATCCCGAGGAACGGCTGGCCGCGGGTGTAGCCCCAGTAGGCGACGAGCGACCCGACCGCCACGCCCAGGAGTCCGGCGATCCGATGGGCGTCGGCCACGCCCAGGGCCAGCATCCCTTCCCGGACGATCTGCCCGCCGTCGAGCGGCGGCACCGGCAGGAGGTTCAAGAGCGGCCAGAAGACGTTCACCGAGAGCATGAACATCGTGAAGGCGAACGCCTGCAGCGACTCGATCCGCCTGCCCTCGTAGAGGCCGAGCGACTCGCCGACCGACTCGATCGGAAAGGGTACGGCGTAGCCCGCGGCGCGGAGGCCCACCACGATCACCGCCGCGAGGGCGAGTTGCGCGAGCGGCCCGGCCGCCGAAACCAGGAGCCGCTGGAAGGGCCGCAGGCTCGCCCGCCGGCCCCAGATCTCGGGGATCGCCAGGCCCCCGAAGTGGTAGATGACGATCTGGGACCCCTGCCCGAAGAAGCGGTAGACGAGGGCGTGGCCCAGTTCGTGGACGAGGATCGAGATCAGCACGGCGACCGCCCAGAGGATCAGGTAGCCGATCAGCGCCCGCTGGTCCCCCTGGGCGAACGACTGGCAGGTGCCCCAGCCCAGGAGGGCCGCCCCCAGCCAGAACCAGACCGACACGCGCACGCGAATCCCGGCGATCTCGAAATGCCAGTCGGCGGGCGTCGGCTGGGGTTCGGTGAGCATCATCCGGGCCAAGATACACGAGAGGGACCGGCCGGGCCCCGGCTCACGCCGCCTGCCGCGTCTCGGCGCAATGCTTCGCCGGCACTTCCCCCGCCGCGATCGCCAGCACGGCCGCCGCCGCCCGGGCCGCCGAACCCGGCTGCGCCACCCGCACGGCCACGGCATCCACCCGCGCCCGGGCCCGGTCGAGGGCCGCCGGATCCCGCAGCCATTCGATCACGTGGCCGGCGGCCCGGTCGGCCGGATCACCCACGGCGAGGTATTCCGGAAACACGCACTCAGGATCAGCCGCCGGCACGCCTCGCGGCGGCAGCAGCACGGGCCGCACCGGCCCCACGGGCTCCCGGCAGGCCAGGAGATTCACGAGCGTGATGAAGCGGGCGTGCCGGAAGAAGCTCTGCACCACGTAGGCGAAGCCGCCGATCCGGTAGACGATCACGGTCGGCACCCGGGCGGCGAGCAGTTCGAGCGACACCGAGCCGCTGCAGGCGATGGCGACGTCGGCCCGGGCGATCAAGTCGGCCGTGCGGCCCGCCACCACCGCGATGCCGAGGCCACGGGCTTCGGCGCTCGAGGCGATCAGTTCGCGCACCCGCGCGGCGTGCCGCTCGTGGAGCGAGCCCACCGCGAACCGGGCCTCCGGCACCTGCCGCCGCACCGCCGCCGCCGCCCGCAGGATGCTCCCGAGGTTGCCGCCGATCTCCTGGCCGCGGGAGCCGGGCAGCAGGAGCACGAGCGGCCCGCCCGCCGCTCCCGGGCCGGGCTGTCGGCACTCCGGGCGGCCGGTCGCGCACTCGTCGAAGAACGGATGGCCGACGAGCGTGCTCGCCATGCCCTGGGCCGTGAACCACTCGTGCTCGAACGGGAGCGCGGAGAGCACGTGATCCACCAGCCGCCGCATCTTCCTGATCCGCCAACTCGCCCAGGCCCAGATCTGCGGCGGGCAGTAGAAGACCACCGGGATGCCGTGCCGCCTGGCCCGCCAGGCGAGCCACCAGTGGAAGCCGGGAAAGTCCACGAGCACGCAGACGTCGGGCCGGGCGTCGAGGAAGCTGCGCTCGGCGCGGCGGGCGAGATCGACGAACCGGTGGATCGACAAGGCCACCCGCAGGAACCACATCACGGCCAGCCGCGTCAGGTCGGCCACGAGCCTCGCGCCCGCAGCCTCCATGCAGGGCCCGCCCAGCCCCACGCATTCGACATCCGGCCGGCGGGCCCGGAGCTCGCGCACCAGCAGCGCCGCGTGGTGATCGCCCGAAGGCTCGCCGGCCGACAGGAAAACGCGCATCAAAAAGCTCCGCCCGGACGGGGTCTCGTCCGGGCGGAGTATTTCACGTCGGGCCGCGTCGCCCTAGGCCAGTTCCGGCCGGCAACGGCCGCTCACTGGGCCAGTGCAAACCCCTTGCCGGAGCCGAACACCATGCCCACCTGCTCGTCGGGCGTCGCCTTGGCGACTTTGCCCTTGCAGTTGGGGCAGCAGAACCCGACCGGCACGCCGCCGACGTCGATCTGCGTGCCGGGCTTCACCGGGCCGCCGCTCAGCGGGCAGCCCTTCTGGACGAACTGACCGGTCACCACCAGCTGCTGCCGGGCCTTGGCGGCGAACTTGGCGGAGTCGGCCTCGAACGCCTTGACGCACTTGTCGCAGCAGAAGCAGACCTTGCCCCCTTCGAAGGCGGCGGTCGCCGCCGGATCGCAGGCATGCCCGGAGACGGGGCAGAGCGGCTCCACCTTGACCGCCGGGGCGGCGAGGGCGATGGCGGTGAGCAGGACGAAACCGGTCGTGGCGGCAAGCACCGTTCGCATGATTTGGATCCTCCAAAGGGGTCGGGGCGTCGGAAAGCGAAGTCGTCGAATCATAGCCCCGTGTCGACGGGGGGCACAACCATCTGGCGCTGCCGCGGTTCCGGCAGACCGCAGGCCACCAAGGCCCCGGAGAAAATCATCCCCGCCCCGGCCAGGAACACCGGCCGGAATCCGATCGCGTCGACGGCCAGGCCCACCAGCGGCGAGACGACGAACGGGGCCGCCAGGGCCGCCCCCACGATGCTGACATACCGCGGATGCTCGGCCGCCGCCGGCGCCAGTTCCAGCGCATAGGCCGTGAACATCTTGAGCGAGATGGGGTTGAGCCCGAGGCTCGCGAACACGAGCCAGAACCAGCCCCCGGCGAGCGCCGGCGGCGCGAGAGACAGGAGCACGACGACCAGCGGTGTCACCGCCGACAGCCCCACGAGCCAGATGAGCGTGATCCGGGTGCCGCGCCGGTCGGCCAGCGGACCGGCGACCAGGCTCGCCAAGCCGGTGATCACGTTCTGCGCCACCACCCACACGAGCAAACTCCCCCGGCCCGTGCCCAGGTCGTCGCGGGCGAACGCCTGATAGTGCGGAAAGAGCATCAGCACCCACGAGAAGCAGGCGGCGACCACGGTCAGGCGCAGGAGGGCGGCATCGGCCACGATGGTCCGGCGCCAGCCCACGGCACCGGCCGCCAGCCGGGCGAACCAGCCACCGCCGTGAAGCCCTGGTGCCGCGGGGGCGGCGGCGGGCTCGTCGAGCAACAGCGGCACGAACGCCGCCACGGCGAAGAAGGCCGCCGTCGCGGCGAAGATTTTGGGGAAGCCGTCGGGTTCCGCCAGCCACGGCCGCAGGAGCAAGAGGGCCGCCACGATCGCCAGCACACTGCCGATCGTGACGCTCACGACCATCGCCCGACCACGGTTGCCGGCCGCGATCAGCTTGCCCTGGAGCGTGGCGAGGGCGAGCTGGTTGAGCCCGTTGGCGGCGGCGAACGCCGCGTAGACCACGAGGAACAACCCGGCCAGGAAATCCGGGCGCGTCTTGGCCAGCGGTCCCCAGGCGACGGCGAGCAGCCCGAAGCAGCCGGCCATGGCGAGCGTGGTGGCGACGAGCGCCGGCCGCTTGCGGGGCATCCGGCTGATCGGCCCGGCGGCCGCGAGCGGCGGCAGGCTGTTGCCGCCGCGGTTGAGGACCGGCAGGAGGCCGCGCAGGGTGCCCGAGTCGACGACCTCGTCGAGCACGGCGGGCATGATGATCGTCTCGGTCTTGAAGATCCAGCCGGTGCGGATGAGCACCTGGTAGGCCTCGAGCCAGAGCGTGTTGCGGGCTTCGCGGTCCGCGCTGGAGGGATCGGTCCGTCGCGGGTTAGGCTCTCGGCTGGTCGTGTCGTTGCCCATGTCGCCGCAGCATGAGGATTTTTCAGGATGGCGTCCATCCGCTTCTTCTGGGTCGCCGCCTGCCTGCTGCCGGCCGTCGCCACGGCCGCCGAGCGGCTCGTCTGGTTCGGCACCTACACCAACCCCCAGAGCGGGTCGGAGGGCATCTACGTGGCCCGCTTCGACACCGATCGCGGCACGTTCACGAAGCCGGTGCTCGCCGCCGCCGCCAGGAATCCATCCTTTCTCGCCTTCCATCCGCGGCTGCCGATGCTCTACGCCGTCTCCGAGATCACGGGTGCCGCGGGCAAGCCGGAGGGGTGCGTCGCGGCCTTCGCGGTCGACGAGCAGACGGGCACGCTCACACCGCGCGGGGAGCGGGCGAGCGGCGGCGGCGGCCCCTGCCACGTGACGGTCGACCCGACGGGCAAGGCGGTGCTCGCGGCCAACTACGGCGGCGGCAGCCTGATCTGCCTCGGGCTCACCGCCGACGGCGAGATCGAGCCGGTCACGGCGGGCACGCCCGGCGGGTTCATCCAGCACGGCTACGAGCGGGCCGGCACGCCCGGCATCAACGAGCGGCGTCAAGAGAAGGCCCATGCCCACTCAGTCGACGTCGCGCCGGACGGCCGGTTTGCCTTCTGCTGTGATCTGGGGCTCGACCAAGTGCTCGTCTACCGGCTCGACGCCGGCCGGGCCACGCTCGAACCGCACGGCAAGGCGGCGGTCGCGGCCGGCGCGGGCCCGCGGCACTTCGCGCTCCACCCGGGGGGCCGGTTCGCCTGGTGCGTCAACGAGCTGAATCTGACCGTGACCGGCTTCGCGTCTGACGCGGCGGCGGGGACGCTCGCGGAGATCCAGACGCTCTCCACCCTTCCCGACGACGTCCGCGACCGGACGGGCTTCTCCTGCGCCGAGATCGCCGTCCACCCGAGCGGCAGGTTTCTCTATGCGAGCAACCGCGGCCATGACTCGATCGCGATGTACGCCATCGATGAGGGGACGGGCAGGCTCACCTTCCTCGGTGCCGAGCCGACCCGGGCCAAGACACCGCGGCACTTCGCGATCGCTCCGGGTGGGAGGTTTCTCCTGGCGGCCGGGCAGGGCTCGGGCACGGTCACGGTGTTCACGATCGACGAGGCGACGGGCACGCTCGCGTTCACCGGCGAGTCGGTGGAGGTGCCGGCGCCGGTCTGCATCCTCTTCCGGCCCGGCCCGTAAAAGCCCCCGTGCGCGAGCACGGGGGGTATGACGCCTGCCACGCGACACCGGCCTCCGCTCACCGTCCCGCCGCGATCACGAGCTCGAGGTAGCTCCGCCGCTCCTGCTCGCCGCAGCCCAGCCTGTGGGCCAGCGACTCGACGCAGGCCGAGGCCAGCGGCACCTCCCCTGCGGCGGCCTGCAGCTCGAGCTCGAGGTAGTCGCCGAGGCCGGCCACGTGATCGAGGGCCGCCTCGATCTCGGTGCCCTGCCAGGGGACCCGCGCCGTCCGCCGCCGCTTGGCGACGTCACGCACCCGCCGGAAGCCGAGGGCCTCGAGCAGTTCCGTCCAGCGGTCGAGCGTGGCCTGACCGCCCCGGGGCCCGCCGGGGAGCGGTGGCACGGGGGCGAGGGCGAGTTCCAGTTCGCGGCGGGTCTTGGAGGCCGAGTCGATCCGCGGTCCCTTCCAGGTGACGGCCACGTCGTCGCCGACCCGCCGCACGCGCAGGGCCTCGTCGGTCTTGGCGAAATCCCGGCTCGGATGGGCGAAATAGCGATCCACCTGCTCGACGGGCTCGCGGAACCGGGCCGCCAGCGCCACGAGCCTGGCCTCGATGGCCGCGGGATCGGCGACACGAAACTTCTGCTCGACTTCGTACACTTTGCAAACGCCCCTCGGGTGCCGACCGCCGCCATGCCGCCTGGGAAGACCGACCGATGATACCCTGCGTGCGTCGCCGGCCCCGCCTCCCGGCCCTGCTCGTCTCGCTGCTTACCCTGCTGGCGGCCGGGTGCGGTGCGCCGCCGCCGCATCCGGCGATCGGAACGAAACTCGGCACGCTGCCGATCGCACCGCTCGCCGATCTGACGGCCGCCCCGCCCGACCTCGCCGGACGCGTCACGCTCCTCAACTTCTGGGGCACTTGGTGCCCTCCCTGCCGTCGCGAGTTGCCCGGCCTCGCCCGCCTGGCCGCGGGCCTGGAGAACGAACCGCGGTTTCAGCTCGTGGCGATCTCGTGCGCCGGCGCGGGCGGCCCGGGCGATCCGGCCGACCTCGCCGCCGAGACGGCGGAGTTCCTGATCCGCCAGAAGCTCACGGTGCCAGCCTTCGTGTTCTCCGATCCGCTGGGAGCCGATGCGCTGGCGACGACCCTTGGACTCACGGCCCTCCCGGCCACGTATCTCATCGGCCCCGACGCCACGGTCCGCCGCGTCTGGATCGGCTACCGCCCGCGCGACGAGGCCGAGATCGCCGCCGCGATCGTGTCGCTGCTGAAATAGAACGCGCCGGGCACCGTGGTTGCACGCGAACGCGCGCACCACACGCCGGAAGCCCGGTTCCTTCGGAACCTACTCGATACGGCGTGGCGCCTCGTTGTGCGATCCGGTCACGGCGTGACCGGACTTCTGCACCGGGGTTGGACTTGCTCCAAGTCGAGCGACCGGCAAGATTTGCGTGCCGGGCGCTCGCGGGAGTTGGTGACCGGTACCCCTGCTTCCACGACACGATACCAAAATATTTTCGGGGAGCACGTGTCCGGTTTTGTGGCCGGCGTCCGCCTATTCAGAAGACTTTCACTCAAACTGTCTGGGATGCGGCGGGCCGCTTGGCCCGTGACTGAGGAGTCTTTGCCATGAAACGGCCGATCCAACCCCTCCAGAGGAGGGATTCGCGAGCACGCCGGCGGCCTCCCGTGAGGCTCCGCGCCGAGGCCCTCGAGCACCGCAGGGTGCTCGCGCCGCTGATCACCACGGTTGGCGACACGTCGGTCGGTCCCGACGAACTGCGACAGGTTGTCACCGTCACCATGACCGAGAAGGATCTTCGGACGGGTGAGGAACGGACCACGACGCACGAGGTTCTCAGCGGCAGTGGCGAGATGAACCGACTGACCGAGATGGCCGGTCTCGTCTCCGGCTTTTCTCCGAGTGCCTTCCCCACGCACCGGGAGCGGTATGGTGCCACGCCCGGGAATCCGGCCGGCGTCGCGCTGGCCGATCCGCGATACGTGTTTGGCGCGGACGGCAGGACTCGGGTGCAGAATACGCTCGCCTATCCATTCTCAGCAGTGGTGCAGATCGCAACGCTCGACAGCTCGAACCAAGCGTCATATTCCTCGGGGGCGATGATCAGCGAGTTTCACGTCCTGACAGCCGCCCACTGTGTTCGAGACCCGTCGAACGAGGGAGGCGCGTTCGCCAACCGGGTGCGCGTGGCGCCGGCGAACAACGGGGATCACTGGGGTGGGGGAACGTTCGACGAGCTCCTGCAGTCGACGAATCGGTGGTTCGGAGAGGCCGAGGGCGTGTTGTTCCGCGCCTACTCGTGGTCCACGAGTGACTGGGACTACGACATCGCCCTGGTCACGCTCGACCGGAGCATCGGCGACCCAGCCTTCGGCACCGGCTACTTCGGCTACGGCTTCGACGACGACAACTCGTTTTTCTACGACAGTTGGAACTCGGCCGGATATCCAGGCGACCGCAATCCGGGCTGGGACACCCACCACCAGTACTTTGCCTTCGACCCGATTACTGCGGTCTATACGCACCAGCTCCACAGCAATCAGCTCGACATCAATCCGGGCAACAGCGGAGGCCCGCTCTGGTTCTACGACGGCACCAACTCCTACATCTTCGGCGTGGCCTCGCACATGACCGCGAGCGGCGGTGGCACGCCGCTGTACAACGCGTGGACGCGGATGACGAGCGACAAGTTCACCGCGTTCCAGAACGCGATCGCCGCCGACAAGGCCAGTGCCGAAGACCGGCCCTACGACCGTCCCGATCTCGTGGACTACGACGCCTGGTTCGACAGCTCGTTTGCGGAGGCGTCCACGTCGTCGATCAGGCCCGGGCAACCATTCTCGGTCACCAGTTTTCCGCGAAACAATGGGACGGCGGTGGCGGGCACCTTCACCGTTCGCTATCGACTCTCGTCCGACCCCCAGTACGACGCGAGCGACGCGCTGCTGGGCGACGTGCAGATCGGTGGTCTAACGCAGTTCGAGTTCGAGACCGCGACCTACACCACCAACTCCTTTCCGTCGGTCGCCCCGGGGTCGTACTACGTCGTCTGGCAGGTCGATGATGCCAATCAGGTCGTCGAGTTCGATGGCACGAACAACTCCGGGAGCCTGGGATCGCCGATCACCGTGCTTCCCGTCATGACCGGTGAGATCGACGTGCGTGGCAACGGGGTCTCGATCGCCGACGGCGACACGACGCCCTCCGCGGCCGACCACACCGATTTCGGCTCGGCGGCGTTCGTCTCGGGAACGGTGAACCGGACGTTCACGATCGCCAACACGGGCAACGGCGGCCTGTCGCTCTCCGGATCGCCTCGCGTCCAGGTGACCGGCAGCCATGCGAGCGACTTCAGCGTCACGCTCCAGCCCGCGGCCTCGGTTGCGGCCGGTTCCACCACGACGTTCACGGTCGCGTTCGATCCCTCGGCCGCCGGCCTGCGGACGG
>JBJTAA010000190.1:0-12400 GCA_046090525.1 Planctomycetota bacterium | reverse complement strand
GGCCGACGTCGCCGCGGCGACCATGAAGGCCCAGGCGACCACCCACGACGCGTTTCGAACCAGGCTCCCGGCCATCGCTGCTCCTCCTCGTGAACCCCGCTCGTGGAGAGTCGTCGGACGCATCCGCACAGGGGGCCGCCGGCGAGCCGGCTCGGCGACCGCCGGCCCGAAAGGCCGGCGGAAGACGGAGGCCACGTCCTCGAGTGCGCCACACGGCGATCCGACGGGCCGCGCTCGGCCGTCGGCACCGCGACGAATCTCGCACGAGTCAGTAGCTTCCCTTTCGCTGGTGATCGTGGCGACGCGGCCACGCACATCCCTCACCCGCTGTGCAACCTAGCCCGTGCCGCCGGCGCCGACAAGCCATCAACCAGCCTTGTCACATCAAATTGCGCGGCCGTCCGCCCCGCCCTGCGACTGGGTCCGGCCCGCCCGGTCGCCTCACACGGCAAGCCCGTTGAACCGCCGGTTGCGCGGCGTCTCGCCCGCGACGCCGTCGGCCTGGAACCCGAACGAGACCTCCGCGCCGGCGCCGATCGAGGAGTTCCACGACGCGCTCGTGATCGTGTAGCGGGTGCCCACGCGGCTCACGATCGTGGCGTTCCAGATGTTGGTGATCGTGGCGTCGAGGTCGAACTCCAGGGTCCAGCCGTTGATCGTCGTCGCCCCCGTGTTGCGGATCGTCACGTCGCCATTGAAGCCCGACCCCCAGCCGCTCGATTGGGCGTAGGAGACGTTCACGGGCGCCGCCCGGTACGAGCCCCGGCCGAACAGCGCCGTGTTGTTCATCAGCTGCATGTCGATGCTGTTCACGGTGCCCGAATAGTTGAAGTCGCCGGCGGCCCAGCTCACGGGCGTGCCGAGCGGCCGATTGAACGCCCGGGCGTTGTTGATCAGCGAGACGTCCACCGAGTTCACGAGGCCGTCGAGATTCGCGTCGCCCAGGGCGGCCCAGGCCAGCCGCAGGGCGCCGCTCACCACCCGGTAGCCCACGGCCCGATTGCTCCCCTGGGCCGCCGCCAACGAGCCGATGCCGCTCGCGCCGGCCCAGTTGCCGCCGTTGCGGCCCGTGACCAGCTGGCTCCGCACCGTCGCCTCGTCGAAGCCGCCAGCCGCCACCGTGACCTGCCCGGTGCCGAGGTCGAGCCGGCCGGTCGCCGCGAGCGCGAGCGACGTGAGCGCCACCGTGCCGTAGCCGACGTCGATCCGCACCGTCGCCCCGCCCCGCACCTCGAGCCCGCCGCCCCCCAGTCCGGCGGCCGACTGCACCACGAGCGTGCCCTCCTCGACCACGGTGCCGCCGGTGAACGTTCCGGCCACCGTCAGCACGAGGGTGCCCGCGCCGCGCTTCACCAGCCGCTCGGTGCCGGAGCGGACCGTCGCATCGACGACGGTCGTGGCCGCCGGGACGGTCACCGAGGTGTCGTAGATCCACGTCGCCGAGGCGGTCGACGCATACCCGTTTCCCAGCCCGTCGACGATGCCGCGGCCGGGCCCCGTGAGCGACAGCACGTAGGTGCCGTCGACCGCAGTGGCGGTCCCGAAATCGAGCGTGTAGATCCGGCCGTCGGTGCTCGCGAGCGTCGCCGCCGCGAGCGACACCGCCCCGCCGTTGCGGGTGAGCACGAGGTCGCCGACGTCGAATCCCGTCACCGGCTTCGAGAAGGTGATCGTGGCGGTTTCGGCCGGCGTTTCGGACGAGCCCGGGGCCGACACCTCGATCGCCGCCGTGGGAGCCACCCGGTCGAGCGTCCAGGTGGCCGTGGCCGACTGGGTGAAGGCTTCCCCTTGCTTGTCGGTGATCCCGGCCGTGGCGGCGGGCAGGCTGAGGACGTAGGTGCCGGAGGTCGAGGTGACCCCGGTCAGGCTGCCGAGCACGAACTGCCGGTCGTCGCTTGTCGTCAGCGTCGCGCCGGCGAGCGGCACCGCCGTGCCATCGCGGGTCAGCAGCAGGTCGCCCACGGCGAAGCCGTTGACGGCCGCCGAGAACGTGATCGCCACGCTCGCGACCGGTGTCGCCGTCGTGCCGGGGGCCGACGGGACGAGGGCGACCGTCGGCGAACGCGCGCTGAGCTGCCAGGTGGTAGTCGCGCCGGCGGCGATCGCGTTGCCCGAGGCGTCGGCGATTCCGGAGCCCGTGGCCGCCAACGCGAGCGTGTAGCCGCCCGCCGTCGAGGTGACGCCGGAGAGGCCGGCCAGCGTGAAGGTCCGATTGTCGCTCGTGGTGAGCGTGGCGCCGGCGAGCGAGACGTTCGCACCGTCGCGCGACAGCGCGAGGTCGGCGAGGTCGAAGCCCGACACCGGCTCCGAGAAGGCGATCGTCACGCTGCCGACCGGCGTGGTCGACGTGCCGGCGGGCGACGGGGTGAGCGTCGCCGTGGGCGGGGTCGTGTCGAGCGTCGTGTACTGCAGCTCCACCCAGTCGACCGTGGTGTTCGGGGAGAAGGCCACGTTGAGCGTGCCGTCGGCCAGGCTCGCCAACTGCGACGTCGAGAGCACGAGTTCCCGGGACGCCGGGCTCGTGTCGAGCGTGCCCCAGCCGACCGCCGCATTGGAGTAGGCCGTGCCGGTCGTGGAATCGACGTACAGCAGGTCGGAGCCGCCCGTGGTGTCGCTCGTCGCCCGGACGCCCGCCACGAGCTTGGCCCAGGTCACCTGCTCGCCGGGGTTCAGCGGCACGCTGAGCGTCACGGGCGTGACGCGGTCGGCAGCGGTGCTGTCGAGCGGTTTGGTGGCCTTGCCGGTGGCGGAGGCGATCTGCGCGGCCCACGCCGCCGACGCCAGCTGCGCATCGGCCGTCGAGACCGCGGCGGCCAGGTCGAGATCGCCCGCCCAGGCGTGCCTGGTCGTCCGCGGCATCCAGGTGGCCAGCGGCGTCACCGTCGGGGCCGTCGTCGGGGCCGACTGGCCGCTCCGCAGCGGCACCATCCACACGGCCAGCCGCTCGCTCGTCGTGCCCGTGTAGCGGACCGTGAGCTTCGTGACGCCGTTGTTCGCCGACTGCCCGGCGAGCACCGGCGACGACGGCAGCGGCTTCGCCTCCATTAGGCTGAAGGTGGCGTTGGTGCCCGCCAGGATCCGGCACTGCAGGCGGTTGGATCCGATCGTGATCGTGGCCGTCTTCCCGTCCCCGCTGATCGCGATCTGCGAGCGGTTGGACCAGGCCACGGGCACGTGCATGAACCAGTAGATCTCGGGGGCGTCGGTGGCGGTGATCTCGTCCTGGATGATCAGGCTGTCGTCGGTGCGATCGAAGCGGAAGCCCCGCTGCACCGAGGCCACCCGCATCTTCGAGTACAGGTTCGTGAGATCGACGATGCCCACCGACTCGAGGTCGGTGGCCAGGCTCCTCACCACCGGCGCATAGGCCGGCTTGCCCGGGGCGTCCTTGTAGACCTGGTCGGCGTTCAGGGCCCGTTCGTTGGCGTCGCTGCTCGACAGGTAGTCGTTCGCCGTGGGGTTGATCACGAGCGTGTTCTGCCCCTCGGCCCGCTTGCGGTAGGCGCCGTAGTTCGTGCCGCCCACCTGCGGCAGCGAGTAGGAATCGCGGCCGAGGTCGGTCGCCCAGCGCTGGCCGAGAGCGTCGAAGATGAACGTGCCGCCGTCGAGGTTCTCGTGGCCGTCGACGCCCTTGTATCCCCCCTTGAACATCACGGCGGCGTTGGTGTTGCTCCAGGAGTCGCGCCAGATGTTCACGTGCTCGCTGTAGTTGGTCTGCCCCGAGGTGCCCCACTGCCTGAGCGCCGCGTCGCCGTAGAAGCCGGCGTCGGTGCGGGCCGCGACAGCGCCGGGCGACACCACCTGCCCGGTCGACGAGGTGCCCCGCGGGTCGTACCAGAGCAGGCTCCACGGCGTCTGGAAGGAGGGGCGTGTGGAGGTCGTGGAGGTGCCGTTGGCGACGACCGTGACCTGGGAGGTGGAGGCGGCACGGTCGGCCACCACCTTGGCGACGTCGCCACGGTTGAACCGCTGGGCGAGCCAGTAGAACCACGGGTCGCCGTTCTGCGACCAGTCGCCGTTCAGGTAGGGGAAGGTGGCGTTCGCGTTGCCCCCCACGTTCGTGGAGACGTGGAGCATGTAGTTGGGCAGCTGCTGGAACCCCTTCTCGAGCGACAGCGCGTATTCCGTGCCGACCGCCGTCTGGAGGTTGCTCATCAGGCGGATCAGGTAGAGCGTGCCGTAGCCCATGTAGCCCGGGCCCTCGGGCCAGCCGCCGTTCTCGCCCGCGAACCGCTGCATCGCCGACTGCAGCACCGGCCAGCCCCGCGCGAGCAGCGTCTCGGCCTCGGCCCGGTAGTACTCCGGGGCGAAGGCGAGCGCGGCGCTGCCCACGCCGCCGATGCACACGAACGACCAGTTCGCATACCACTGCGTCCAATAGTTCCGCGCCGTGCAGGCGTCGATCGTGGGCTTGATCGCCAGCGCGTAGACCCGGTCGGCGATCTGCTGCCGCTCGGCCGTGGTGAACTTGGCATGCATCCAGTCGTAGCAGAGCGAGATCCCCTGCGACACCATCGCGGCCCCGAGGAACTGGGAGCCCGTGTCCCAGGTGGACCACTGGATGACCCGCTGGATGACGGCCTTGGCCTTGTCGAAGTACTTCTGCGAGTTGACCTCGTCCCCCTCGACGATGGTCCGCAGCTTGTAGGCGCCGGCCAGGTAGGTGAGGTTGTCCTCGAGGCCGGCCAGGACCGGCTGCGTGCCCCCCGCGGCCGCCGTCGGGGCCGTGGTCGCGGGCAGGTCTTCGGTCAGGTAGAGGTCGGCCCGCGCGAGGATGTTGTCGTACCACGTCCGAAACGCGCCCCCCTGGGCGACGAGCGCCTTCGCCCGGGCGAACATCTCGGGGCTCGCCAGGATCCGGTCGCGTCCCGTGGACATGCCGTTGAGGATGCCCGTGGCGGGCAGCGGCGTCGTCGCCCCCCAGGGCTCGATGTTGTCCGACCCGATCACGGTCACGGTGGACGACGCGGGCGTGGTCCAGCCGACGGCCCAGTGGTTGAAGCCCCCCTGCTCCTTGTGCAGCACCTCGAAGAAGTACCGCTGCCCCTGCACGAGGTTGATCGGGGCGGAGGTCTGCGTGGGGCTCGCCGTCCATGCGAAGGGGGCGGTGATCGCCGACGTGAAGGCGATCCGGGTCGCGTTGGCCGGATCCGCGTCGGTCGAGAGCGAGAGTTGGACGTCGTCGTTGCCCGCCACGGAGAAGACGTGCGTGCCCGTGAACGACGGCACGATGGAGCCGCGGATCCGCGACCCGTTCGTGTCGCCCACGTCCTGCTGGAGCGACTGCAGGCTCGTGATCATCTGCCGATAGGCGGGGGCGCCGGCATAGGCCGCGCTGCCGGTGAGGTCGGTCACCTTGCCGCCGCTCACGCCGGTCCAGGTCTCCTGCAGGGCCGTGCCCCGGTTGTCGGCGGGCTCGAGCGCGTTCAGCCGCGCCTGCGGGATCACCTCCCGCGGGAGGCTCGCGCTCTCCCACTCCAGCCGCACGCTGGCCGTCCCGGTGTTCTGGTAGTACTCCAGCTTGATCGCGACGGGCTGGCCCGCGTGGAGCGCGATCCGCCCGGATACGGCCCGGGCCGACTGGTTCACCCAGTTGGTGATGATCAGTTCGTTGTCGACCCAGAGCCGCACGCCGTCGTCGGCGGTGACGGTGAACGTGTAGACCTCCGAGAAGGCCGGCACGACCGCCCCGGTCCAGCGGACCGAGTAGGTGGTGTTGGCGATGCCGGCGACCGGGGAACTCGTGCCCCAGTTGAAGTTCACCGTGGCATCGACCCGGGCCACCGGGGTCGAAGCCGACGTGAAGTCGGGGTTGTCGAAGTAGCGGGCCGTGAGCCCCTCCCCCGCGAGCAACCGCCGCGGCTCGAGCGGCTCAAACCCCCTGCCCGGGGGCCCATGCCGTCGGCTCAGCAGGCGGCGTCGTGCTCGGGACGTCATTGGGGGGCGTGCACAGGAAGGGCGCAGGCGAAGTCCGAACCGTCCCCCGGTCGGCTCCGAGGACGGCGGCCCGCAAAGCCGCGAGCGCGGCCTCTCCAACTGTACGGATCCGCTGCGGCGGGGTCTGTCACCTTTTTATGTGGCAAAGCCCTCGGCGAGGGTGGCCCCCGAATGGCCCCCGGGCGAGCCGGTGATCGCCCGCGCCCCCGCTCTCCGCCGCGATTCGCCCGTTCAGCCCTCGGCCTCGAGGCTCCGGCGGGCGGCGGCGATCTGCTCCTGCTTGGCGGCGTCGACCCGCGGCCACTCCAGGCCCAGCCGCCGGATCGTGCCGGCGAGCACCGCGGCCACGGCCGCCCGGCTCACCCACTTCTTGTCGGCGGGAATCACGTACCAGGGGGCGTGGTCGGTGCTCGTCTCGGCGATCGCCTCCTCGTAGGCCTTCATGTAGGCGTCCCAGTGGCCCCGCTCGGCGACGTCGGAGGCGGAAAACTTCCAGTGCTTCTCGGGCTCGTCGATGCGGTCGAGAAACCGCTTTCGCTGCTCGTCGCGGGAGACGTTGAGGAAGAACTTCACGATCGCGGTGCCGTTGCGGGCCAGGTGCCGTTCGAAGGCGTTGATGTCGTCGAACCGCTCCCGCCAGGTCTTCTCGCACGCCTCGACGCCCGGGCTCCGCTGGGCCTCGAGCAGCCGCGGATGCACGCGGACGATCAGCACCTCCTCGTAGTAGGAGCGGTTGAAGATGCCGATCCGCCCCCGCTCGGGCAGCCGCTTCATGCACCGCCAGAGGAAGGTGTGGTCGAGTTCCTCGGCCGACGGGTGCTTGAAGCTCGTCACCTCCACGCCCTGCGGATTGACGCCGCTCATCACGTGCTTGATGGCCCCGTCCTTCCCGGCGGCGTCCATCGCCTGGAAGATGACGAGCATGCTCCAGGTGTCGGCCGCATAGAGCAGCTCCTGGGCGGCCGCCAGTTCCCCGCGGCTCTCCTCGAGGATCTCCTGGGCCCGCTCCTTGCGCCTCTTCTCGGGCACGTCCTCGTCGCCGGCCCAGGCCGGGTCGTGGTCGGCGAGGCGGAACTTCTTCCCGGGCTTCGCCCGGAAGAGCTTGTCGGCGAGGTCGTAGTCGAGCGGCATGGGTGTTCCTCCGGGGCACAGGGTGCCTGCCGCCGGCGGCGCCGTCCAGCCCCGGGCGGCGGCGCGTTCGACGGCTGCCGCCTCGCGCGGGGCGGCGGTGGTGTCCCAGGGCGGGTTTTCCGCTCCCGCGGCCGCGTGGGGCCCCGGCTGGCCGCGGGGCTCGGCTCACGGCAACCATCCCGCGACGGCCCTGAGCCGCAGCGGACGCGCCGGCCGGAACACTCGCCACCCCGAGGAGTCCCGATCATGCGTCCCGCCCGCAGCCCCCGGAATGTCCATCACCGCCGCCTTCGGAACGGCGGAGCCCGCGATCATGCCGCCCGCCGCCGTGCGGCGGCGCTGCACCCCGAGCGGCTCGAGCCGCGGGCCGTGCTCTCGGGCGTCCCGGTGGGCGGCCAGTTCCTCGTGAGCGAGACGCTTTCCCCGCCTGAGGCGAGCGTCGCGACGGCGATCGTCGACACGACGAGCGGCACCGGCGGCCGGTTCGTCGCCGCCTGGCAGAGTTACGGTGACGACGGCGACGGCTTCGGGATCGTGGCCCGCCTCTTCGAGCGCGACGGCTCACCGGTGGTCGGGCTCGACGAGTTCCTCGTCAACCAGCCGCTCTCCGGCCTCGTCGGCGATCCCGCGCTCGGCAACCAGATCCGGCCCGCCGTGGCCAGCGACGGCGCGGGCCGGTTCGTGATCGCCTGGCAGAGCGAAGACCGCGTCAGCGGCGGCTACGACGTCTGGTATCGCACCGGCCGCTACGACGCCGTCGACGGCCTGGTGCTCGACGCGCAGGCGCGGGCCAACACGGCGCTCACGCTCGGCGACCAGACCGCGCCGACGGTGGCCATGGATTCGAGCGGCCGGATGGTCGTGGCCTGGCAGACGGCGGCCGCGGACGCCGCCGACGGGTTCGACATCGCCGCCAAGTGGGGCAGTTTCGCGGCCGGCCTCGCGCCCGGCGCCGAGACGATCGTGAACGCGTTCCGGGCGGGCGACCAGGTGAGCCCGGCGGTGGCGATCAACGCGGCGGGCGACGTGGCGATCGCCTGGCAGGGCCCCGATCCGACGGCGCTGGTGCCCCTGGCCGAGGACGGCGGCGAGGAAGAGGCCCGGGGCGTGATCCTCCTGCAGGTGTTCCGCGAGGACGGCACCACGCTTCTCGAAGACACCCGCGTCAACGCCGCCGACTACAACGACCTCGGCGTGCCCGACGTGGCCTTCAACGACGCCGGCAGCCTCGCCGTCGCCTGGCAGGTGGAGGGTCAGCAGGGCAGCGGCTCCGACGCCTTCGCCCGCCGCTTCGCCTATGACCGCGGCCCGGCCACGCTCACGCCGCTCGCCACCGGCCCGGGGGCGGCCGCCGACTTCATCCTCAACGAGACGACCCTGCGGCCCCAGCGGGCCCCCGTGATCGGCATCGATGCCGCCGGCAACCTGCTGGCCGCCTGGCAGACGCAATACCAGGACGGCTTCAGCTGGGCGATCTTCGGCCGCTGCTACGACTCAGCGAGCGACACGCTCACAGGTGAGTTCCTCGTCAACGACGGCGTGACCCGCGGGCCGCAGATCGCCCCCGACGTGGCCGTCGCCCCCGATGGCCGGGCGCTCGTCGCCTGGATCGGCCCCGACGTGCCGACCGACGGCGAGGAGGGCGAAGGGGGCCACCAGCCCGGCGTGCACGCGCGGTTCTTCGACGCCACGGGCGCCACGCCCGACGGTGACGAACTCCTGCTCGCCACCTACGCGGCGCTCGAGGACGCCGGCGCCGCGGCCGCCAGCGACCCGTCGGGCACCATGGTCGTGGTCTGGCAGAGCTGGGAGGACGCGGGCGACGGCAGCGACTTCGGCATCTATGCCAAGCTCTTCGACCGCGATGGCCGCTGGATCGACCGCAACGGCAATGGCCTCGACGACGACCGGATGCTCGTGAACACGCTGACTGCGGGCAGCCAGTCGCTGCCGGCGGTGGCGATGAATGCGGCGGGCGGCTTCGTCGTCGCCTGGCAGACGACGCTGGCGGACGGGTCGGGCACCGCGATCATGGCCCGACGCTACGACGCCGCCTGGAAGGACTGGGCCGACGCGGCCGAGTTCACCGTCAGCGGCGCGGTGGCCGGCAGCGTCGATCCCGCCGTGGCGGCCGACGCGGCGGGCAACTTCACCGTGGTCTGGACCGGTTCCGACGAGGATCCGCTCACGTCCGACGCCGAGGGCACCGGGATCTTCGCCCGTCGCTACTCGGCCGCCGGCGTGCCCGGGCCCGAAGGAATCTTCCGCGTCAACGCCGAGGCCCGCACCGACCAGAACGCGCCGGTGGTGGCAATGAACGCCGGTGGCGAGATGGTGGTGGCGTGGGTGAGCGACCACAACGTGCTCGCCGATCCCCTCGACACGGAGAAGACGATCTTCGCCCGCTGGTTCTCGGCGGCCGGCAGCCCGCTGACCGCCGGCGACGTGCTGCTCTCGAACTACGTGAAGGACGCCCAGGAGCATCCGACGGTGGCGATCCGCCCCAACGGTGACTTCGTGGCGGCCTGGCAGAGCATCAACCAGGAGCGGAATCTCGAGGGCGCCGGCACGAGCTGGGGTGTCTACGCCCGGGAGTTCACCGTGAACCGCGGGGCCGGCACGATCACCTCGCCGCAGGCGGCCGAGTTCCGCGTCAACGAGACGACCGATGGCCCGCAGCGGTTCCCGGCCGTCTCCACGACCCGCTCGGGCGCCTTCACCGTGGCCTGGCAGTCGATCCGTCAGGACGGCAGCAGCTGGGGCGTCCTCGCCCGGCAATACGCCCGCGGCGGCGCGCCGCTGGGAGCCGAGGCGATCGTGAACAGCTTCACGCAGGGCCCGCAGATCCTGCCCGCGATCGCCCAGCGGCCCGCCGGCGACTTCACGGTGTTCTGGAGCGGCCAGGGCACCGGCCGGGTGGAGGGGGTCTGGGGCCAGCGGTTCCGCTTCGTCCGCGACGCCTTCGACCGCGGCACCGCGCCGACGCTCGGCGGCGACTGGATCGCGACGACCGGCACCATGGCCGTGCAGGCCGACACGGCGGTCGTCACCTCGCCTCGGGCGCTGGCGCTACTCGCCGGCGAGACGTTCGCCCAGGTTTCGGTCGAGGCCCGGATCACGCTCTCCGCGGATCCGCTGACGTCGGCCGGCGTGGTGGCCCGGGCCGTCGGCGGCGCGCGGCCCACCTACTACTGGGGCGGCCTGCAGCGGCGCGACGGCCAGGTCTTCGCCCTCGTCGGTCGGCAGGTCGGCGGCGTCTGGCAGCCGCTCGGTCGGGCGGCCATCCCGGGGGGCGATCGCGTGCGGTTCGAGGTGATCGGCAACTCGCTGCGGCTGTTCGTGAATGACCGGCTCGCCGTGTCGGCATACGACCGCGGGATCGGGCAGCAGGCCTTCCGGGTCGGCCTCGAGGGCCGGCAGGGCTCGGCCTTCGACGACTTCACCTTCGCGCCGCTCGAGCGGGCAACGGTCGGGACGCGCTTCCGCGACTTCTTCCGGGCGGCCTTCGGCAGCCCGCTGGACCGCGCCTGGATCGATCGGGCGGGCGACTTCACCGTCAATGGGGGCGGCGTCGCGGGCAGCGCGGTGAGCCTGGCCACGATCAACGCCCCGGAGGTGCTCGACGGCTCCATCCAGGCGAAGGTCGCCGCGCCGTCCGCGGGCATGCACGCGGGCGTCACCGCCCGCACCGACGTGCTCGGAGACCGGATGTTCTGGGGCGGGATCGTGAACCGCGGCGGAGCCCTGTTCGGCGAGATCTGGCTGATCGCGGGCGGCCGCGTCACCCGGCTGTCGGCCCGGGCCATCGCCGGAGCCAACCCGGCGGCCGGTCACACCGTGCGGCTGGACGTCTCCGGACGGACGCTGCGGCTGTTCGTGGACGACGTGGCCACCGTCGGCCGCGTCACGTCGGCGATCAACGCCGCCGGGCGGTTCGGCATCCGGGCTTCCCGGGGCGCGGTCATCGAGCAGGTGACCACCACGTGACGTCGAACCGGGCGTGACCGGTGAGCGTCTGCCCGAGGGCGAAGGCGAACGTGGCCGGAGGCCGCCTCAAGACCGGGCCCGGCCCCGATCAGGCCCGCCTGCACCGCCGCAAGGCCGGGCCATCGCCAGCCAGACCGACGCAAGCCGTCATCCAGCGCGCGGGTTCGGGAACGGGGATCGCGGTCAACCCCATCGCCTGCGAGCCGTTCATAACCAGTTCGACCTTCCTCGTCCCGTCGAGTGCGGCACGGATGATCTGGTTCGTCCCGTTGTTGCCGTAGCAGAGGCGCGTCTCGTCGGTGCCCAGCGCCCGCGAGTTGCTGAGGCCCGTGGACAGCATGGTGCGGCCCGTGCCGTCCAACTCGATCCGCGAGTGCGTGTTGAGTGAGTCACGACGTGAGCGGGCTCAGGTAGCCGTTGCGGCGGTGGTCGTCCCGGGGCGTTTTTTCTGCTCCCGCGGCCGCCCGGGGCCCGACTGGCCTCGCGGCACACGCCGGTGCCAATCCCGCGGCCGCGGCAACGCCGGGTTGCCCAACCCGGAGCCAGGACCCGCGGGACGGGATCCATCAGCCCAGCCCCACTTTCTACATCTTTCAGGGGGGCCCTCCGGACACGCCGCTCCTGATCCGGCATTCAAGCCAAAAGCCGTGGAAAAAAGGCAAAAAAAACGGCCGACCGAATCTTTGACGGCTGCGCAGGCCCTGGCTAAGTTCCTTGGGGTACCTCTGGTAAGGGGCGCTATCCCTTGAAGCGCGCCCTTCGGTAGAAGGGTGTCTCGTGTCGACAAATCACTCCGTGGCCGTCTTGGCTGCCGCCGTCAGCTTCCCCGGTTCGAGCCGGCCTGATGGGCCCCGAGGCGTGACGGTCTGGTGCGGTCGGGCGGGATGCGCGTGCCGCGAGTTGTGTTCGTGATTTCATTCTCTTGGAACTGAAACGATGAAGCGTTTCTTGCCGCTCTGCCTTGGTCTCTTCGGTCTGCGTCCCCTGGGTCTCATTCGGGCCGCCGGGCGGATCTCGTTTCGCAGCCTGGGAATCGCCCGGCGGTCGCGCCGGGCCGCGATCGCCGGCGTGAATCACAACCGCGCAGGTGACGCGTCTCCGCGGGCTGCCGCTTGGTCCACGCAGCAGCGGCGTCCGGCATCTCAGCGGTCAGAAAACAGTGATTCGGGCACACGAACCCGCTCGTGGGGCCGACGCAACGATCGGCGAAGCCGACGGCGCACGCGTTCAACCACGAGCCTCCGCGGCGGTGAGGTGCTCGAAGGTCGACGTGTGTTGGCGGGGGCCGATCTCACCGGAATCCTCCCCGACCTCGCTTCGTCGAGTGACTCCGGCTTCTCAAACT
>JBJTAA010000189.1:0-4506 GCA_046090525.1 Planctomycetota bacterium | reverse complement strand
CTGGCTGCACCTGGCCGGCGTCGGGGCAGTCGCAGGCGCCGAAGAAGCTATCGAGCTCCGCCCGTGGCTTCGCCTGATAGACCATCCGCCGGAACTCCTCTTCGGTGAAAGAGGTCTTGGTCGTGTAGACCTTCACGTAGTTCGTGTTCGGCTCGAAGAGGTCGAAGCCCGGCCCACCCATCTTCGGGTTGAGGCTGCCGCTGACCGCCAGGATAGCGTCGCGGAGTGGCTCGGCCTCGAGCCGCCGGGGCGGATACCGCCACAGGAGCCGTGCTCCCGCGTCGGCCGCGAGGCCCTCGGGACGGGCGGTGCTCGCCTGCCGATAGGCCCGGCTCATGACGATCAGCCGGTGAATCCGCTTCAGCCGCCAGCGATCAGCGTCCCTGGCCGGAGCGACGAGTTCACTCGCCAGCCAGTCGAGGAGCGCCGGGTGGCTCGGCGGGCCGCCGTTCACGCCGAAGTCGCTGGGGGTATCGACGATGCCGGTGCCGAAGTGATAGTGCCACAGCCGGTTCACAATCACGCGGGCCGTGAGCGGGTTCGACGGGGAAGCGATCCACTCGGCGAGGGCCCGGCGCCGCTCCCGGTCCGGCGCGTCGGCCGGCAGTTCCCAGGCGGAGCCGAAGTGCGTGAGGCCGCCCGGTGCGATCTCCTCGCGTGGCTGGGTCGGATCACCACGGAAGAAGCGGTGGGTTTTCGCGGGCGTGACAAACCTGCCCACGTAGGCCAGGGGAAGCTTGGTCAACGACTCGAGTTTCCGCGTCAGCGTGGCGATGTTCGTTGTGAGCGATTCTCGCTCCTTCACCTCATTCGGCGACAGGTCGGTATTGGTGGTGATCGTGCCGATCGCGGCAGCATGGGCGTAGTCGTAGGGCAAGCGGTCGACGTGCCGCGCGACCGTCGTCCACTGCTGGCCGTCGAGCGAGACGGCGATCTCGTACCGTGTGGCGAGGCGGTCCGTGTATTCCGGCGTGGGGCTGCGGTCGCGGCTCCAGACGACGCGGCTCACCTCCTTCACTTCGGGAAGCTCGAGTTGCACCCAGCCGCCGCCGATTTGGTTCGAAATCCACGAGTTCCGGTTGCCATAGGTCCCGTCGTTGACGTGCGCGAGTGCGTGGTAGTCGCTCGTGTCGAAATCGCCAGATGACGAGGGCTTCGCCCCGCGGGCGACGTTGCGGCCGTCCGCGGAGAGCACCTCGAGTTCGTCGATACATGGCTCCGCCGCGGTGGTGCCCAGCACGGTGAACCGGACGAACTTCGCCGGTCGGGGTGTGAAGGCATCGACGTTCTCGCCAGCCGTCACGCGGTTGCGGAGGTGGGCGACGCGGCTGCCCGCGGCGTCGGCCGACTCTCGCTCCTCGAACAGCACGACGTCGGCCGTGACAGCGGCCGGGCTCCCGCCGGCGATGACCAACAGCCGCGTCGATTCTTCGAGCACGTGGTCCCCGATATCGTGGAACCCGCTCCAGAGCGACCGATCAGGAGGCGGGTCGCCGGAGGCATCGGCCAACAGCCGCTGGTCGACGGTGGCGATCTGTCGCTGGTCAGCCGTGGTCGTCGGGTCGCCATCCGCGTCGAGCACGTAGCGGGCGTCGCGGGCGTGCGACTGCCAGCCGGCGCCCCACGAGATGTAGATCCGGAAAACACCCGCAGCCCGCGGGGCATACGCGAAGACGGCTTCGCCGGGCTGGGCGGCCCACCAGTGATACTGCTTGCCGAGGTTCGGCAGCGACCGGCTGCTGCCCGGCTCATTTGCGTGGCCGCGGTCCGTGCCGGCGGCATGGTCAGCGATCCCCTGGGGCTGGCGGAGGGTTTCCGTGGCGTCGTTGGTGAGGTCATCGATCACGATCGTGCGCCGGAGCCTGGCCGCCGGCTGCAGTTCGGCGAGCCGCCGCCGCATCGGCTCGAGTTCAGCCCGGACGGCGGCGATCTGCTCGAGACGCTGCGCGTTATCCGCCGGGAGAATTTCACGTTCGCCGTGCTGCACGCCCTCGAACACGGCCTTGAGCCGGTAGTAGTCGCCCTGGGGCACGGGATCGAACTTATGGTCGTGGCACCGGGCACAGCCGACGGTCAGACCGAGGAACGCCGAGCCGACGGTGCCGACCATATCATGGAGCTCATCGGCCCGCTGGTTGGCCGTGAGGACCGGGTCAGGGGACCTCACTTCGTCCCTCGGCCCGCCGACGAGAAACCCGGTGGCCGCATCGGCGCCGAGGGAGTCGCCGGCAATCTGCTCCTTGATGAACTGGTCGAAGGGCTTGTCGGCGCTGAACGACTCGATCACCCAGTCGCGGTAGGGCCAGGCATTTGGCCGGGCGGTGTTTGTCTCGAAGCCGCTGCTCTCCGCGAACCGCACCACGTCGAGCCAGTGCCGGGCCCACCGTTCGCCATGGTGGGGCGAGGCGAGCAGGCGGCTGACGAGCTCCCGGTAGGGGCCGTCGGTATCTCCGGCGTCCAAACAGGACTGCTCGAAGGCGGCAACCTCCTCCGGGGTCGGCGGCAGACCGACGAGATCGAAGTGCACCCGCCGGATAAGCGTGCGCGGGTCGGCCTCCGGGTTCATCGTGAGGCCCGCGTCCGCGAGCCGCTCGGCCAGGAAGGCGTCGATCGGATTGGGGTGGGGGCCGCCAGGCAGCACTGGCACGTTCGGCCTGACGAGCGGCTGAAATGCCCAATGGCCAGCCCCCTTGGCCGGTTTCGCATCGGCGGCCGGCAGCATCTCCGCCGCCAGCGAGGCGAGATGATCGGGCCATGGCGCGCCGGCCTCGATCCAGGCCCGCAGCAGGGCCTGCTCCTCGGGCGAGAGCGGCTCGCCGTCGGCGGGCATCCGCGAGTCCTTGTCGGAAGTGGCGACCCGCACAAAGAGCTCGCTCTCGTGGGGCTTGCCGGGAACGATCCCCACGCTGCCCGAGTCGCCCCCCGCGATGGCCTGCTCCCGCAGGTCGATCCGGTAGCCGCTTTCGGAGGTCGCGGGCCCGTGGCAGGCTCCGCACCGCTCCGCCAAAAGCGGCGCCACGCGGCCGGCGAAGTCGGGGCCGTCCGCCGCGAGCGCGGAAGCCAGCAAGGCCACCAGCTGCAGCAAGGCGACCGGCGTGGCGAGGGCGGTTCGCGATTCGGCCATGATGCCCTCACCTGCGATGGGAGTCGCTCCGCGGCAAATTGTAGCGCCGCACCTCGGACGGCTCAAGGCGATCTCGCGTAGAAGTGTTACGTTTTTTACGGTGGCTCGAGCACCACATCGGGTGTTTCTGGCCATCGCCGGCTCGGCGGGCCGTGATTCTCAAGGGGTGCCTCGGGGGTGCGACCTCGCTCTACCGAGCGGAGCTTCGCCGGCGTCAGTCCCGCGTGGCGATGGAGAAAGGTGGTCATGTATTGCACCGACCGAAAGCCGGTGCGGGTGGCGATCGCCTTGAGGGGAAGATTGGTGCCGGCGATCAGCCGACGTAGGCTCGCCACCCGTTGCCGGACGAACGCCTCGTGGATGGAATGGCCCACCACCGTGCGGAAGCGGAGTTCGAGCGTCGATCGCGACACGCAGGCCTCGGCCGCGAGGCCCGCGATGTCAGGCCGCTCCCAGGGGGCGGACCGGAGCCGCTCGAGCACCAGCTGCACGGTTTCGTCGTCGGTGGCCATGGTGTCGGTTGAGGCCCGGGCCACGACGCCGATCGGGGGCACGACGGTTTTTCGCGGCGGCAGCGTCTCGCGGGCCCCTCCGTGCCGGGCCCGCATCAGCCGGTCGAGAACGGCGGCTGCCTCGTAGCCGATGCGCCGTGCCGATTGGTCGACGCTCGACAGCGGCGGGTCGGTCAGTTCGCACATCACCTCGTCGTTGTCGACGCCGAGCACCGCGACGTCGCCGGGCACGCTCAAGCCCAGCGACCGACAGGCCTCGAGGATGTGCCGCGCCCGGGCATCGTTGCAGGCCATGATCCCGACCGGCTTGGGCAGGCGCTCCAGCCAATCGGTCAGCTCCCGCTGCAGATCGCCCCAGCGCCGGGCGATGCCGTGGCGGCCGGTGAACACGTCGCAGGCCCGCCCCGCCTCGCGGCAGGCGGCCTCGAAGGCCGCGGCGCGTTCCGCTCCCCAGCCGTTCACCCGCGTCCGCTGAAACGCGCAAAAGGCGAGCTGTTCGAAGCCGCAGGCGAGGAGGTGCTCGGCGCCGAGCCGGGCGATCCGCTCGTTGTCGGTGTAGATGTAGGGAATCCCGGAGCCGGGATCGTGCCAGCCGAAGCCACCTCCGACGCCCACGATCGGGAGCGAGAGGCCCTCGATCGCCTTCGCGACGTCGCGGTCGTCGAAGTTGGCGATGATTCCCTGCCCGTGCCAGCGGCGAAGGTCGGGCAGCTTCTGGAGCGGATCCTCCTCGACGTAGAGGCTCCAGGGCTCGTGCTCGCGCACGTACTGGGCCACGCCGCCGATGATCAGCCGGTCATACGGGCTGGCGGCGTCGAGGATCACGGCCACGAGCGGCCGGCCGGCCGGGCCGGTCCGCGGGGCGTCTCG
>JBJTAA010000188.1:0-6301 GCA_046090525.1 Planctomycetota bacterium | reverse complement strand
CGACCGTCCCGCTGCCGGCGGCCTCCGGAGACACCGCCGTCCCCGCACGGATGCAGCCCCCATGCGCACGCTCGTGATTCTCGGACTCATCGTCGGCGGCCTCGTCGTCGCCGGCGCCATCCACATCTCGCAGACCGACGGTACGATCGAGGTCACGATCGACGAGCAGAAGGTCGAGGACGTGGCCGTCAGGGTCGCCACCGAGGGCCGCCAACTCCTGCGGCAGGCGGCCGCGGAGCCGGGCACGCAGACCCGGTGATGCCCCCGGAGCCCGGTTCCTCCGGAACCGGTTTCAAGGAGCCCGGTTCCGCCGGAACCGGATCGGCGTTGACGCCGCGTCCAGCGTGATCCGGTCACGGAGTGACCGGACTCCTGAAGCCGGGGCACTGCCCCAGGAACGCGAGCGGATTCTCGAGGCTGATCTTCGTCGCCAGATCGGCCGCATGGCCGCGGCGCCGCATCTCGACGTGGCACTTCGGCACGGAGAGCGGGTCGCTCGGGCCCCAGTCGCCGGCCGAGTTGATCCAGATCCGCTCCCGGCCGAACTGCTCGATGATGTCGACCGCCCGCTGCGGTGTGCACTTGCTGTCGGGATAGAGCGTCATGCCGGCCCAGAAGCCGCGGTCGAGCACCGCGGCCACCGTGTGCTCCTCGACGTGGTCGATCAGCACGCGGCCCGGATCGACGCCCGCGTTCCGGAGGGCGTCCATGATCAGCCGCGTGCCCTTGAGCTTGTCCTCGAGGTGGGGCGTGTGCACCAGGATCAGCCGCTCGTGCCGCTTGGCGAGCTCGATCTGCTCCTCCAGGATCACCAGTTCGTTGCGACTGTTCTTGTTGAGGCCGATCTCGCCGATGCCCAGCACGTTGGGCCGGTCGAGAAACTCCGGAATCAACGCCATCACCTCCCGCGCGAAGCCCGGATCCTCGGCCTCCTTGGGATTGATGCACAGCCAGCAGTAGTGGGCGATGCCGTAGCGGGCGGCCCGCTTCGGCTCGGTCTCGGTGAGCTGCCGGAAGTAGTCGAAGAAGCCGGCGGGCGAGGAGCGGTCGAAGCCGGCCCAGAAGGCGGGCTCCGTCACGGCGATGCACCCGGCCTCGGCCATCCGCGCATAGTCGTCGGTGGTCCGGCTGACCATGTGGATGTGGGGATCGATGTAGGGCATGGCGGGCCGGGCGGGCGGTCAGTAGGCGGTGCGGGGATCGGCCCCGAGCGCCCCCTGCACGTGGGCCTCGGGCACGGGCTCGGTCGTGTGGTCGCTGAGCAGTTCGAGGATCCGCCGGGCCCGGTCTCCCTGGCCGTCGACGAGCAGGGGAATCGCCCGGCGGAGCGCCCGCACCCGCACGTCGCCGCGGCCGTCGGGCGGAGCGGCCCGGTCGAGCCGGTCGAGGAAGGCGGCAATGTCGAGCAGCTTGGCGCGGTGCTCCATGAAGTACTGCTCGACCACGTGCGGTCCGGTGAGCGGGCAGGTGGGGGCCGGCATGGTGGGTCTCTCCGCAGGCGCGTCGGCGCCCATGATCGCTCGGCTCGCGGCCGGACGCCAGTCAGGTCGCCCGCCGCCGCCGCCGGGGCTTCGCCGGGGCCGGCTCTGCGACGGGCTCGACGAAGGCCAGACCGTGCACGCGATATTCACGGCCGGTGCTCAGCTCGAAGCAGGCCCGCCGGCTGCGGATCATGCGGCCGGCCCGGAACACGGCGCCGTTGGCCGCCTTGAACACCATCCGCTCGTCCAGATCCTCGACCCGCACCTTCCCGACCGTCGGCGCGTCGAACTCCGCGAGCGCGAGGACGAGCCCGCGGTCGCTGCAGCTCGCCGCCGCCGGATTCTCGAGGTAGCGCGAGAGCGCCGCCGTGACGCCGGCCGGCAGCAGGCCCGCCGTGACCACCGGCGCGAGAATGCCGGCGAACTGCTCCTTCCACTCCCGGCCGTGGGGCTTCACGCGGCGGCGGCCCCGGTGTCGTTCCCAGGTGGCCGCGTGGGCGATCTCGTGCAGCAGCGTCGTGAGGAAGGCGTAGGGATTGAGGTCTTCATTGATCGTGATCCGGTGAACCGACGTGGCCCGCGTCGGGGGCCGGTGGTCGCCGAGCTTGGTGCGCCTGGGCCGCGAGAGCCGCAGTTCGACCGGCTGGCGGGCGACCAGGTCGCCGACGTAGCCCACGACCGGGGGCGGCAGCAACGGCCGCACGAGCCGGGTGATCGCCGCGGCGGTGGCCGCGGCCCGGGGCGACGGTGGGGAGTTGGGAGCCATCCTTGCCTGGCGGTTCGCGCCGCCGCACTCATCCGTGGCCACCGGGGATCTCGAGCGTCGGGATATCCTCGGCGGCCACCTCGTGGGTGGCGAAGTAGTCGATCACGGCCGCGGCCTCCGCATCCGACGGCGGCGTCGGGGTGTCGTCTCGGATGACGGCCTCGACCTGCGGCCGGCCCGCGACGATCGTCGTCCGCTCCTCGATGTGCCAGCGCGGGCCGAAGTGGAACACCGCGTAGTACATCGTCTTCGCCTTGACGGCGCCCACCCCGCCGCAGCGGCAGGCCTCGTAGAACATCCGGTGCGCGGCCCGCCAGGATCGGTCGCGGTCCGCGCAGGCGGCGTCGTGCACCACGGAGGCGTTGCGAAACTCGCCTGCGAACGGGCCGCCGATGAATGACCAGAAAGCCCGCGGGATGCTCGCCCCGTCGACCACGAGGCCGGCATCCGCCTTCCAGCGTCCCCCCCGCGGATCGACGTAGGCGAAGGGCTCCACGAGCGTCATCCGGCGGCCGTCATCCTCCCAGCGGGCCACGACGTCCCCCTCGAAACGGCCCCACGCCCCGTCGGCCGCCATCGCCTCCGCGTCGTCGGCCGCAGCCCTCAGGCCCCGCGGTGGCTCGGCGTCATGGTCGGTCGCCGCCGGCAGGTCGAAGTCGGCGGCCTGGGGAGAGGCCCGCGCGGCCAGGAACTCGATCAACGGCCGGGCCGCCCGGGGCACCGAGGCGTCGTCGCAGGAGAGCCTCACGACCCGGCCCCGGCGGTCGATCGCCAGATCGTATTGCCTGCGGTCGCGGGCCGCCTTGGCGAAGCACTCGCACGATCGCTCGACCCCGCAACCGGCCACGAGCCGCTCGAGCTCGGCCCGCTCGGGGGCGGGCAGGCACCCGGCATCGATGCGGACGCCGCGCAGCGTGCCCGCGAACCCGCCGGACTCGAGAAACGTGATCTTCATGCCGCCGCTCCGCGGGACCCTGCCGCCAGTATGGCGGCGGCTTGCATCGCGGGGAAACCCGAATCACTGTGGGTGCGGGCGGCGCGGCGGATTCCGCGGCGAACACGGTTCACCTTCGGGGCTCGTTCCGCATGCGCACTGCTCTGGTCACCGGGGCGACCGGATTCATCGGCCGCCACGTCGTCGACGGGCTGCTCGACCGCGGCGTCGCGGTGCGGGCGCTCGTGCGGTCGCCGGCCAGGGCCGCCCACCTGCGCCGGGATGGCGTCGAGGTCGTCACGGGCTCTCTGGACGGGATCGATGCCTGGCGGGGCGCGATCGCCGGCTGCGACGCCGTGTTTCACTGTGCCGGGCTCGTCGCGGCCCGGCGCCGCGCCGAACTCACGGCCGTCAACGGCGTGGCGGCCGGCCGCCTGGCCGACGCCTGCGCTGCGGCCGAGACCCCCCCCGTCTTCGTCCATCTCTCGTCGCTGGCGGCCGCGGGCCCCGCGCCACGGGACGGCATCCGCGACGAAGCCGCCCCGCCGCGGCCCGTGTCGGCCTACGGCGCGAGCAAGCTCGCCGGCGACGGGGAACTGTCCGCCCGGGCTGCACGGCTGCCGATCACGCTCGTCCGCCCGGGCATCGTCTTCGGGCCGCACGAGACCAACGTCGCCGCGATGTTCCAGTCGATCCAATGGACGCGGCTGCACGCGATGATGGGGTTTCGCTCGCCGCGGCTGTCGCTCGTGCACGTCGCCGACCTCGTGCCGCTCGTGCTGGCCGCGGCCGAGCGGGGCACGCGGCTGCTGCCGACGCCCGGCACCGCCCCCGGGGCGGGCATCTATCAGGCCGCCGACGACCGCGAGTTT
This sequence comes from Planctomycetota bacterium, assembly GCA_046090525.1. Taxonomy (GTDB): domain Bacteria; phylum Planctomycetota; class Planctomycetia; order Pirellulales; family UBA1268; genus QWPN01. Next base: position 2,248 of record JBJTAA010000188.1, on the reverse strand, counting down.
CCCACGCACGCCGAACTCGGCCGCCGGATGGCCCGGGCCCTCGGCACCCGGACGCTCGTCCTGCCGTTGCCGCTCACGGTCGCCTTCCCCACGGCCTTCGCGATCGAGACCTTCTGGAACCTGCGCGGCAGCCCGAGCATCGTCTCGCCGGACAAGATCCGGGAGGCGATCGCGCCGTCCTGGGCGGCGTCGGCGGCCCGGGCCCGAGACGAGTTGGGATTTTCCCCGGCCGCATCGCTCGACCAACGGCTCGCGGAAACGGCCGCCTGGCTGCGGACCAGCGGGCGGCTCTGACGCGGCTTTCGTGTGCTCGCCCGGCCCGCGCGGCGTGGCCGAGTCGGCAGCCGGACTCGCCGCGCGATAGTCTGTCCGCGGTCGCGGCGGCCGAGTGGCCCTCGTGATGGCGTTGCACGCACCCCGGAGAGCCCTTCGATGAGCCAGATCTTCTCCCGCCGCACCTTCACCGCCGGCCTGGTCGCCGCCGGGGCGACGCTGGCGGCCCGGCCCGCCGCCGCCCGGGCCCGCCGCCTGGCCGCCGAGACGATCGTCGGCGAAGGGGAGCACACGTTTCGGGCCAGGCATCATTTCCCGCAACTGCCGGACAAGTTCACCTGGCAGACAACCCACGGCGTGGCCCTCGACGGGGCCGGCAACCTGTACGTGATTCACGAGGGGCGCAAGGACCAGAAGGACCATCCGTCGATCTTCGTCTTCGATCCGACGGGAAAGTTCATCCGGGCCTTCGGCAGCCAGTTCCAGGGGGGAGGCCATGGCATCGAGGTGCGCCGCGAGGGGAGCGACGAGTTTCTCTACGTCTGCGCCTACCAGCAGGCGAAGTGCTTCGCCAAGCTCACGCTCGACGGCGAGACCGTCTGGTTTCGCAAGGCCCCGATGGAGTCGGGCGTCTACGCGGCGGGCGAGGACACCTCGACGAAGCCGTCCTGGAACCGCCAGGGCTTCCTCCCCACGAACATCGCGTTTCTCGACGACGACACGTCGACTGCTCCCGCGTTCCTGCTCGCCGACGGCTACGGCTCGTTCAAGATCCACCGCTATGACGGCGACGCGAAGTGGCAGTCGTGCTTCGGCGGGGCCGGCGACGGGAAGGGGACCTTCAACACCGCGCACGGCCTGTGGGTGGACCGGCGGCCCGGCCGGGAGCCGTCGATCGTGGTCACCGACCGGGCCCACAACACGCTGCAGGTGTTCGGCCTCGACGGCACCTACCAAGCGACGATCCCCGGCTTCGGCCTGCCGGCCAACATCGACACCTGGCAGAGCCTGATGCTGGTGCCGGAACTCAAGGCCTGCGTGACGCTCCTCGACGGGGAGAACAAGGTCGTGGCCCGGCTCGGCCGGGCGGTCGAGCGGCTGGACGAGATCAAGGACCTGCGTACGCAGCCCGACAAGTGGCTCGACGGCCAGTTCGTGCATCCGCACGACGCCTGCTTCGCCCCCAACGGCGACATCTTCGTGGCCGAGTGGGTCGGGACGGGCCGGATCACGAAGCTCGAGCGGGTGAACTCGTAGCGACCGGCGAGGCCGGATGCCGCCGGCCCGCACAGTGGCGGCGGGATTTCATCCCGCCGAGGCGGCGCGAGTCGTAGCGCCGGGCATCCTGCCCGCCGAATGCGGGCCGCGTGGCCGCCCCCAGCGCGGGCACGATGCCCTTGGCTTCGATGATTCCGCGGGCAGGATGCCCGCGGCTACGTGGGCCGCCGCGCCTGGGGTAAGACTGTGGGAGCATGCAGAGTGACCCGCACGCGACCGTCACCAAGCGCCGTCGCCCCTGGGCCGACCGGGGGGCGGCACGGCTGTTCACAATCAGCATCATCTCGCTCGGCGCCATGGCGGCGACCGTGCCCTGGATCGCGACTTCCGCGCGGTCCGTGCTCGGGCTCGACTCCACCACGCCGATCGACTGGGTGCCCGCCTCCTACCCGGCCCGGCGGGCCTACACCGAGTTCACGGCCGAGTTCGAAAGCGGCGACGTGGTGGTCGCCTCCTGGCCGGGCTGCACGCTCGACGCCCCCTCGGTGGGCCGCGTCGTCGAGGCCGCCACCGGGCCGGACGCTCCCCGCGACGCCGCCGGCCGGCCGTGGTTCGACGGCGCCGCCTCGGGACGGCAGGCGGTCGAGCGGCTCACCGCCCCGCCGCTCTCGCTCGACCGTCAGACGGCCAGCGAGCGGCTCCGGGGCGTGCTCGTGGGGCCCGACGGCGAGCAGACCTGCGTCGTGATCGGGTTCAC
>JBJTAA010000187.1:0-13710 GCA_046090525.1 Planctomycetota bacterium | reverse complement strand
ACGGCGACTCCGCGGCGGGGAGGCGCGGCGGGAGGCCCGGAGCGCATCGAGGTAGCGGGCGGCCACCCGCGGCCAGATCATGCCGCGGCCCTCCTCCCAGGCGGCTTCGGCCATGCGCGCCCGGCGCGTGTCGTCGGCGAGCAGGCGGCAGGCCTCGCGGGCGATGGCGACGGGATCGCGAAAGGGCACGAGCACACCCCGGCCGTCGGCCAGTAACTCGGCGGCATGCCAGTAGGGTGTCGAGATGACCGGTTTGCCGCAGCCGAAGGCGTAGGCCAGGGTGCCGGAGGTGATCTGCTCCTGGCCCAGGTAGGGCGTCAGATAGAGGTCGGCGGCGGCGATGAAGGCGAGGAGTTCCGGCAGTTCGACGTAGCGGTCGAGGAACAGCACGGCGTCGCGGATGCCCAGCTCGTCCGCGAGCTGCTCGAGGTGCGACCGATAGCGCTCCCCCTCGGCCCGCACGAGCTGCGGGTGGGTGGCGCCGAGGACCACGTAGAGCGTGCCGGGATGGGCGGCGAGGATCGCCGGCAACGCGAGGAGCACGTGCTCGATGCCCTTGCCCGGGGCCAGCAGGCCGAAGGTGAGCAGGAGCCGCCGGGCCGTGAGGCCGAGCCGCGCCCGGCCGGCGGCGGGATCGACGGGCGGCACGTCGGGGATGCCGTGCGGGATGACGTCGATCCGTGCGTCGTCGACGCCGTAGAGCTCGCGGAGCAGCGTGCGGCCCCGTTCGGTCATCACGGCCAGCCGGGCCGAGAGACCGATCAACTCCTCGAGCACCTGGCGCTGGTCGGCCGACGGCTCGGCGAGCACCGTGTGGAGCGTGGTGTGCACGGGCATCTTGAGCCCGCGGAGGAGCGTGAGCACGTGGTCCCCGGCCGGCCCGCCGAAGATGCCGTATTCGTGCTGCAGCGAGACGACGTCGACGTTGCAGAGATTCAGATATTCCGCGGCCCGCCGGTAGGCCGGCAGGCTGGCGTGGTGGATCGTGAATCGCACCTCGGGCGGATGGCCGTCCTCGTCATCATCCACGATCGGCACGACGAGACACGCCGCGTCGGCGAGGGCCTGGGCCACCGCGTCGCGGAGGTCGCGGGTGTAGGTCGCGATCCCGCAGCGGCGGGGCGGGTAGGTGCCGACGAAGGCGACACGGTGGAGGGGCACGGGCTGCATGGGAGGGCCTCCGGCGGAAAAGCCGGCGGCCCCCGTGCGTGCGGACCGTGACGCGGCTGACTTCCCGACGTGCCTCGGCGTCGGCTGCCGCTGTCTTCCGCCCCGCCCGGCCCAAGGCCGGGCGAACTCCCTGCAGGCGGAATCGTACGCATGGCGTCCAGCCCGGGGGCCGACGGCAGCGAAAAAATGCTGCGTGCGTCAGTTTTCCTGGGGCAGGACTGCGGGAGGGGATGCCCCGAGCCATGTCGCCGGGCTGTGGCAGCAAGCGGAGCCATGGATGGCGAAGCGCAGCGGACACGCAGTGAGCAGAGGCCTGGAAGGCCGGAGCGAACGTCCGGCGACGTGGCAGGGGCATCCCCGCGAACCCCAACGCGAACAAGAAAAAACTGGATTGACATATCGGAGTGTTCCGATATATTGATGTGTCGGCCGGACCCGCCGGTCGACCGCCCGCCTCCGCAGGAGACCCGCCATGAAGATCCAGCAGTACTACCTCGGCTGCCTGTCCCACGCCTCCTACATGATCACCGACGACACGACGAAGACGGCGGCGGTGGTCGATCCGCAGCGAGACATCGACCAGTACCTGAAGGACGCCGCGGCGGGAGGCTACGCGATCAAGCACGTGTTCCTCACCCACTTCCACGCCGACTTCATCTCGGGCCACATCGAACTCCGCGACCAGGCGGGGGCCACGATCAGGCTCGGCAGCCGGGCCCAGGCGGAGTTCGAGTGCGTCCCCATGAAGGACGGTGACGCGATCGAGTTCGGCGACGTCAGGCTCGAAGTGATGGAGACGCCCGGCCACACACCGGAAGGGATCACGATCCTCGTCTACGACCTCGCCAAGAGCACGACGGAGCCGCTGGCCGCCCTCACGGGCGACACCCTCTTTATCGGTGACGTGGGCCGGCCGGATCTCCTGGCGAGCGTCGGCGTGACGGCCGACCAACTGGCCGACATGCTCTATGAGAGCGTCACCAAGCTCGTGAAGTTGCCCGACGCCACCCTCGTCTACCCGGCCCACGGGGCCGGCAGCCTGTGCGGCAAGGCCCTCTCGAAGGAGACGGTCTCCACGATCGGCGAGCAGAAGAAGTTCAACTACGCCCTCCAGCCGATGAGCCGCGAGGCCTTCAAGAAGATCGTGACGGCCGACCAGCCCGAGGCGCCGGACTACTTCGTGCACGATGCGATCCTGAACCGCAAGGAGCGAACGGCCCTGCACGATGCTATGGAGAAACAGCTCAAGCCGCTCTCCGTGGACGAGGTGCTCGCCCTGGAGACGTCGGGAGCCCAGCTGCTCGACGTCCGCGACGGGATCGACTTCGAGGGGGGCCATCTTCGGGGGTCGCTCAACATCGCCCTCTCGGGCAAATACGCCACCTGGGCCGGCTCGATGCTCGCCCACGACAAGCCGATCGTGGTGGTCGCCGAGGAGGGGGGCGAGGAGGAGGCCGTGATGCGGCTGGGCCGGATCGGCTTCGACAATGTGGCCGGCTACCTCGACGGGGGCATGCGGGCCCTCGAGCATCGCGACGACCTCGTGGAGCGCACGGCACGGGTCACGGCGCCGGCCCTGGCCGAGTGGCTCGCGGGCACGCGGCCCGGCGTGGACGGCAAGCCGGTGGTGCTCGACATCCGCTCCCAGGCCGAGCATGCCGGCGGCCACGTGCCCGGCAGCCTCAACATCCCGCTGCCCCATCTCGAGGAGCGGATCGGCGAACTGCCGGTGGGTCGCCCCGTCGTGGTGCACTGCGAAGGGGGCTACCGCTCCGCGATCGGCGTCAGCCTGCTCCAGAAACTCGGCCGCAAGGACGCCCACGACCTCGTCGGCGGGTTCAAGGCGTGGGTGGCGACCAAGGAGCCGACCGCCACCGGCAGCTGAAAGTTTGGTTTTGCTTCAGGGACGCAAGCTCAGGGTTGCCCATGCCCTCTCGCCGGACGCTCCCTGCGCGACCAATCCGCTGCGCGGATCGGTGCCCGCCTGCCCTCCGGTCGCTCGATGAAAACCTTGCTTCGCCATCCTGGCTGCGCTCGGTGTCCAACGCCGCTCGATTGGCATGGGCAACGCTGAGCAGTCCTTCGGTGCGCCCGGATGATTACCACCGTGCGTTTGAACGGGGGCAGTCCCTGGAGTCGATGAACGCCAAGGCCAGGATTTGACCTTCATCATGACCCCGCTCCTCCTCCTCCTCCTCGCCGCGAACGCCGTGGCCGCCGCTCCCTCGTGGGCGCCGATCGCGGCTGTGGCGGCCGGCGCGATCGTGGGGCTCTCACTCGGGCTCACCGGGGGCGGGGGAGCGATCTTCGCGGTGCCGCTGCTCGTCTACTGGATCGGCATGGCCCCGCAGACGGCCGTGGCGATCTCGCTCGTCACCGTGGCCGCCACGGCCGCGGTGGGCGCGATCGAGCGGTGGCGGTATGGCCAGGTGGAGATTCCCACGGGGCTCCTCTTCGCCGCGGCCGGAATGCTGACGGCCCCGCTCGGCAGTTGGCTCGGCAGCCGGATTCCGGAGCAGCCGCTGCTCCTGGCCTTCGCCGTGCTGATGCTCGTGATCGCCGTCCGGATGTGGCAGAAGGCGCGTGTCGTCGAGGAGCGATTGCCTCCGTCGGCGGTCGCGGCCGGCAGTGGCCCGGCCTGCCGCCGGGATCCGGAGGGCAAGCTGCGGCTCACGAGCCGCTGCGCCACGGTGCTCGCGCTCGTGGGCCTCGCCGTGGGCTTCCTGTCGGGGCTGTTCGGTGTCGGCGGCGGCTTCCTGATCGTGCCCGCGCTCGTCACCTTCGCGGCCATGGGCGTGCCGCGGGCCGTGGGCACGTCGCTGTTCGTGATGACGCTCGTCGGCAGCGCCGCGGTCGCCACGCAGGTCGCCGCCGGCCGGGAGATTCCGCTCGACATCGCCGGCGGCTTCGTGGCCGGCAGCATCCCGGGCCTGTTCGCCGGTTCCGCGATCGGCCGGCGGCTCACCGGCCCGCTGCTCGCCCGGATGTTCGCCGTGGCGATCGTCGCGGTCGCCGTGTTCGTGATCGCCCGCGAGCTGCTCGCAACCTGATATCCTGCCCGCATCCGCGATCCCGCCGCCCTGGAGTGCCCGCCATGCTTCACCCGCCACGTGCCACCATCCTGCTCGCCACGCTCTTCGTCGCCACGGCTGGATGGCGGTTCGTGCCGACCCTGGCGGCCGACCCGGCGGCGCCCGCCGACCCGGCGCCGCCGCGACTCTCGCTGCCGCAGGAGTTCCCCCAGATCGAGGGCTATGGGTCGGTCGTGGCCCTGCCCGAGGCGGGCGAGCGGCCCCGGATCGGCGGCCGCGTGGTGTTCGACACGACCGCGGCCGCGCCGGCCGGAAAGCCCAATCGGGGCCTCGAGAGCGCCGCCCGGCTCGTCAATCTCTACGCCAAGGAAGGGATGGCGGCCTCCCGCCCCCAGATCGCGGTCATCCTCCACTTCAACGCCACGCCGGCGGCGCTTGTCGACGCCGCGCACGAGCGGGCTGGTGGCGGCTCCAATCCGAACCGCGAACTGGTCGAGAAACTGCTCGCCAACGGCGTGGAGGTCTGGGTCTGCGGCCAGTCGGTGATCCGTGGGGGCCACGCGCTCTCCGACATCCTGCCGGGCATCAAGGTCGCCCACTCGGCGATGATCTTCAACATCAACCGCCAGCAGGACGGCTGGGCGACCCTGGGCGTCTACTGACGCTCGGCCGGCGAGCCGGCCCGGCGGCCGGGTGGTTCGCCCGGCGGCTTCGGGCACTCTGGCGGGCGCGATTGCAATCGCCCGCGGCCTGAATCATGCTTCCGGGAGCCTCGCGGCAGGGAGCCATCGACGTGTCGAAACACAACGGCAAGGCCGCGCGCCATCGCGGCAAGGAAAAAATCCGTCGGACCAAGCATGGCGACGTCGCTCCGATCGAGGACGCGCGTGCCATCACGACCTACGAGAGCGACGAGGCCACGCGGGCGGCCCGTGCATCCCAGCACGCCGCGGTCCGCGACATCCTGTCCGGTGCCGGCGAACTCACCATGGCCGAACGGGTCGCCGACCTGGTCGCGCTCATCAAGGGCGCTTCCGCCGACGACGTCGAGGCGCTGCGGGCGGCGTTCCTGACGATCCCGGAACTCGCGAAGCAGGCCCCCACGCCCGACGATCCGGACGACGAGCTCTCGGCCGAATGGCGCGGCGGGGGCTACCCCTACAAGAACCTCATGCGGCGCGCCAGCTACGAGGCGCAGAAATACCAGCTCCAGGTCGAACTCCTCAAGCTCCAAGCCTGGGTGAAGGCGACGCGGCAACGGGTCGTGCTCCTGTTCGAGGGGCGCGACGCCGCCGGCAAAGGGGGCACGATCAAGCGATTCATGGAGCATCTCAACCCGCGCGGCGCCCGGGTCGTGGCCCTCGACAAGCCCACCGACCAGGAACGCGGCCAGTGGTATTTCCAGCGGTACGTGCAGCACCTGCCCACCGCCGGCGAGATCGTGATGTTCGACCGCAGCTGGTACAACCGCGCGGGGGTGGAGCGGGTGATGGGCTTCTGCACCGACCAGGAATACGCCGAGTTCATGCGGCAGGCTCCGGAGTTCGAGCGGCACCTCGTCCGCAGCGGCGTGCACCTCATCAAGTTCTGGTTCTCGGTGAGCCGCAAGGAGCAGCGGCGGCGGTTCCGGGAGCGGGAGATCCACCCGCTCAAGCAGTGGAAACTCAGCCCGATCGACAAGCAGTCGCTCGACAAGTGGGAGGAGTACACGGCGGCGAAGGAGGCGATGTTCTGCGAGACCGACACGGCCGACGCGCCGTGGACGGTGATCAAGAGCGACTGCAAGAAGCGGGCCCGACTGAGCGCCATGCGGTACGTGCTGCACAAGCTGCCCTACGCGGGCAAGGATGCCGCGCGGATCGGCCCGCTCGATCCGCTGATCGTCGGCCGGGCCCACGTGGTCTACGAGCAGGGCGAGCGGCCCGGAGCCGGCGTCGTGCTCTGACCGGCCCGCCCGGCCTCCCCCGACCATCATGAAGTCCCGCACCGAATACCTGACCCTCGACCTCCCGGCCCGGATGGCGTTCCGGAACATCACGCCCGAGGTCGAGGAGGTGGTGAACCGCTCCGGCATCCGCGAGGGCCTCTGCCTCGTCAACGCGATGCACATCACCGCCAGCGTGTTCATCAACGACGACGAGTCGGGGCTCCACGAGGACTACGCCCGCTGGCTCGAGCAACTCGCCCCCTTCGACGCCGACCCGGAGGTCTACCGCCACAACCGCACCGGCGAGGACAATGCCGATGCCCACCTGAAGCGGCAGGTCATGGGCCGTGAGGTGGTGGTGGCGGTCACGGCCGGCAAGCTCGACTTCGGGCCCTGGGAGCAGATCTTCTACGGCGAGTTCGACGGCCGCCGGCCCAAGCGGGTGCTCGTGAAGGTGATCGGGGAGTGAGTTCCGCGCCCGCCCGGGCCCGCGACCGGCTGAAAACTCCGCAAGCGAGGCGACGTGACCGGGAGCGTGCGGCATCCAGGCAAGCCAGGGGCTTTGCGGCGGCTCCAGCGACGGTGCGGATTGTGCCGATTTTGAGGTGGGGTTTTGCGCTCGCAGTCCGCGACGCAGCCCCGCCTGGAAATCGCCGTGCCCGCGGTCTCGACGTTCACCCGCCGCCTCGTCGCGCCCACCCTGGCGCTCGTGGCGATCCTCTGCGCGGCCGCGGCCCGCGCGGAGCCCGACGTGCCGCCGGCGCCGGAACTTCCCGCAGTCCCCGAGGGCATCGCCGAGGAACTCGCCTCACTCCAGGCGCAGATCGACGAACTGCGAGCCGCCGCCATGAAATCCAAGGCGACCAACGGCGGTGACACCGACGACGCCGCGAAGCCCAACAAACTCTCGCCCCACGGCAAACCGACGCTCGAGTTCGGGGGGCAGATGCAGGCCGACACCGTCTACTTCAGCCAGGATCCCGAGAGCATCGCGGCGGTGGGCGATCTCCAGGATGGCAGCCAGTTTCGTCGGCTGCGGCTCGTGGCCCGCGGCAGGACCTGGAGGCAGCTGCAGTATGCACTCGGCGTCGACTTCGCCCTCGCCAACCAGCCGGCCTTCCTCGACAACTACCTCGAGGCCAACGACGTGCCCTGGGTCCAGAACCTCCGGGTGGGGCATTACTTCGAGCCCTTCAGCCTCGAACGGGTGACGCAGAACCGCAACAACACCTTCATGGAGCGGTCGCTCGTCGACACCTTCGCCCCGGCCCGCAACATGGGCGTGATGGCCTTCGGCTGGGCCGACAGCGAGCTCGCCACCTGGCAGATCGGCACCTTCCGCACCAACAGCGACAACGTCGGCAACGACTCGTTCGACAGCGGCCAGGCGCTGACGATGCGGGGCACGTGGCTGCCCTTCTACGACGAGGCGAGCGACGGCCGCTCCTACCTCCACCTCGGCGCCGCCTACAGCTACCGCGCCACCCAGAACAACCAGGTGCGGTTCCGGAACACGCCCGAAATCCGCAAGGCGCAGCCGATCGGCTCCCCCTCCGCCAATCCCGGCACGCCCCCCTTCGCGCCGATCTTCGTCGACACCGGCAACATCCCGGCCGACGCCTTCCAGCTCTTCGACCCCGAGTTCGCCCTGATCCTGGGGCCCGTCTCGCTGCAGGCGGAATACGCCTGTGCCTTCGTCGACCAGATCGACGGGCCGCCCCTGTTCTTCAACGGCTCCATGGCCCAGCTGAGCTGGTTCCTGACCGGTGAGCACCGCCCCTACGATCGCAAGGCCGGCATCCACACCCGGATGCCGATCCGTGACGAGTTCTTCCTGCTCCGCTCCGGGCGGGGCAAGCGCTGGGGGCTCGGCGCCTGGGAACTCGCCGCCCGGTTCTCGAACATCACCCTCAACGACGAGAACATCCAGGGCAACAACCTGACCGACTTCACGGCAGGGCTCAACTGGTATCTGAACCCGTACTCACGCGTGAAGTTCAACTACGTGCGGGCCTTCCTGGAGGACACGCGGGTCGGCAACAGCATGACCGACGCCTTCGGGCTGCGGCTCGACACGGAGTTCTGACTTCACGCCCGCCAGGCCATCCCTGGCCCCGGCGGGCTTGGCTCGGCGGAGGTGCAGCCAAGGTGCACCTCGCCTCGCGGCGGCCGGCTTCCTGCCGGCCTGACGTCCACTCGCTGCCCGCGGGGCTTGGGATGGAGACCGTTTTGCGCGGGTTACAAACCCGCGGCCACTCAGGAGTCCGGTTCCGCCGGAACCGGGTCGGCGTTGACTGCGCATCCAGTGTGATCCGGTCACGGCGTGACCGGACTCCTGGCGGGGAAAACGCGGGGGCCGGGCGGCGAGTCTCCAACCTGCCCGCCGGGTCTGGTACACCCTTGAGCCATGGATCGCGGCGAACTCATCCCCACGCTCTTCGGCGTCCCCCGGGCGCTCGTCGGGATGCTGCACGTCGGCCCGCTCGCCGGCAGCCCGCTCCAGCGACGGACGGCCTGCGGTCTCGACGACCAGATCGCCGCCACGGTGAGCGAAGCCGAGATCTACCGAGCTGCCGGCTTCCACGGCCTGATCGTGGAGAACATGTTCGACCGGCCCTACCTCAAGGGCCGACCCACGCTCGTCGGCTCGGGCGTCACCCCCGCCAACGTCGCCTCCTTCGCGGCCACCGACGGCCTGCTCGTGGGCTCCTCCGTCAAGCAGCGGGGCGACTGGCGACTGCCGCTCGATCCCGACGCGGTCCGCCGGATCGCCCAGGGCTTGGTGTCGGCGAGTTTCGTGATCGAGGACGGGGGCAGTCGCGGCCTGATGCGGGCCACGCCCGCCGAGGCGGAGGCCAGGCTCGCGGCGTGGTTCCCACGAGCGACCGCGGCGCGGGAGCCCGTCCGATGAGCGGCCCGCGCTTCGTCGTCGCCCAAGACGTGGCGGCTGCCCTGGCCGCGGGGCGGCCGGTCGTAGCGCTCGAGACGACGCTCGTGACCCACGGCCTGCCCAGGCCCCACGGCCTGCGGGTCGCCCGCGCACTCGAGGACGCCGTCCGCGGCGAGCAGGCCCTCCCCGCCACGATCGGAATCCTCGCCGGAGCGGTACGGGTGGGGCTCTCTTCCACGCAACTCGAGCAGCTCGCCGCGGCCGACGCCGTGAAGGTGAACCCGGGCAATCTCGCGGCCGTCGTGGCTTCCGGCGGTGCGGGCTCGACGACCGTCGCCGCCACGATCTTCGCGGCCGCCCGCGCCGGGATCCGCATCTTCGCGACCGGCGGCATCGGCGGCGTGCATCGCGACGCGGCCGAGACGGGCGACGTCTCGGCCGACCTGCCCGCCCTGGCCCGCCACCGGGTGGCGGTCGTGTGCGCCGGAGCGAAGGCGATCCTCGACCTGCCGCGCACCCGCGAGGCCCTCGAGACGCTCGGCGTGCCGGTGCTCGGACTCGGCTGTGACGAGTTTCCGGCGTTCTACCGGCGCTCGAGCGGCCTGCCCGTGGATGCCCGCTGTGAATCCCCTGCCGAGGCGGCCGCGGCCGTCGCCGCCCACTTCGCGCTCGGACTGCCGGGAGGCCTCGTGCTCGCCAATCCGATTCCGGCCGAGCATGAGATGCCGCGGGAAGTCCACGACGCCGCCCTCGCCGTGGCGATCGCCGACGCGGCGGCCGCCGGAATCCGTGGCCGCGACGTGACGCCCTTCCTGCTCGAGCGGATGCGGCTGCTCACCGACGACCGGAGCCTCGCAGCCAACGAGGCGCTGCTCGTGCACAACGCCCGCATGGCCGCGCGGATCGCGGTGGCCCTGCCGAACAGCCTCCACGAGAGGTGAGCCCGAGACCCTCGCGGGCGTCAGAATCCCTGAGGGGCATGGGCAGCCCCGCTCCCCGACGCGAGTCGCATCGGCTCGCTATATTGCCGCCCATCCGCCCCGGACCCGGCCACCGACCATGAACGACATCGACACTCTCATCACGCGACTCGCCTCTCCCGATCCCGCCACGCGGCTCGCCGCCGCCGAGCAGCTCGCCCGGGCCGGTGAGGCCGCCGCGCCGGCCGCCGTCGCGCTCGTGAAGGCCTGCGGCGACGCCGACGACCAGGTCCGCGAGCAGGCCGTGGCGGCGCTCGAGGAGTTGGGTGCCCCGCCGCTGACGCACATCGCCGATCTCACGACCCTCGCCGCCGCGGCCGATCCGCTGGTGGCCTATTGGGCGATTACGCTTCTGGGGCGATCTGGGCAGGCTGCGGCGGCCGCGGTGAAGACGCTGACCGAACGGCTGGCGTCGGTGGCCGCGCCCGAGGTGGCCCAGCGGGCCGCCTGGGCCCTCGGCAAGATCGGGCCCGCGGCCGCTGCGGCGGCCGATGCCCTCCGCACCGCGGCCGGATCGGCCGATCCGCGGCTGGCCCGGCTGGCCGGCGAGGCGCTCACCCTGGTCGGCGGGTGAAGCCCGCGAAGGCATCCGGCCGCCCCGCGGAAGCAGCATGAGCGGCAGGCTTTGCGGCCGATATCTGGGGCGTGTGTTGGCCTTCGTCCAGCCCGACCCCGGCGCGGAGCCGTCACGTCCTCGTGGTGGCCGCCTGGTGCCTCGCGCTTGCCTGGCCCGCCACGGCCTCGGCCCAGCCAGCCCCCAAGCCCTGGGATGCCCTGCTGATCGCGAGCTTCAACATCCAGGTCTTCGGCGAGTCGAAGCTCGCGAAGACCAACGTGGTCGAGGTGCTCGCCCGCGTGGTGCGGAAGTTCGACATCGTGGCCATCCAGGAGGTGCGGGCCAAGTCGGACGACATCATCCCCCGGTTTGTGCAGGCGGTGAACGCGGACGGCAGCCGCTACCAGTTCGTGATCGGCCCGCGCGAGGGCCGCACGTCGAGCAAGGAACAGTACACGTTCATCTACGACAGCACGCGGGTGGAGATCGACCCGTCGTCGCTCGGCACGATCCCCGATCCCTCCGACCGGCTGCACCGGCCCCCGATGGTGGCCCGCTTCCGCACCCGGATCACGCCCGCCGAGGCCGCCTTCACCTTCTGGCTCGTGAACATCCACACCGACCCGGATGAGGTGCCGCAGGAGCTCGCCGCCCTCACCGACGTGTTCTTGGCCGTGCAGAAGGCCCGCCCCGACGAGGACGACGTGATCCTGCTCGGCGACCTCAACGCCGGGCCGCCGCAGTTCACGTCGTTCCAGCGGATCCCGGGCATCGGCTGGGCCGTCTCCGGCACGACCACCAACACCCGCCGCACCAAGACCTACGACAACCTCGTGTTCGCCAGGCCGCAGACGGCCGAGTATCTCGGAGCGTGGGGCGTGCTCGATCTCCAGACCGCCTTCGGCCTGCCCTTGGAGAACGCGCTCGAGGTCTCGGACCACAACCCGGTCTGGGCGGCGTTTTCACCCTGCGAGATTCGCGGGTCGCAGCAGCCTTTGGCCGCCGCCCCGGCAACAGGGCAGAATTCACTCCGTTGATGAATCGTCTCGCGAAAATGGGAAAGCCCCAGTCCGCCGTTTCACCGAAGTGAGGAACCGGCGATCGGGGCCATGGTCGCTGCCGCGGCGAGCGAAAACCTCGAATTGCTCGCTGAATACATCATTTCAGCAGCCTTCGACGGTCTTGTGATCCGAGCTTCACTGACGATCCAGACAGTGGCACGCGCTTTGCTTCTAGCGAGGTGGGACGGGGATCGGAACATTTCAGTGAAAGGTGACCTCATGGTGATCAAGGCGACCGGCCTGACTTCTGAGGAAGTCGTTTTTCCGCCGCGCAAGGTCTGAACTCGCGGGAGAAGTCGCTCCCGCTACGGTCGGCGGCTTCCCGCGGCGACGGTCCACCGCTCAAGCGAGCGGCCGTCGCAGGGTGCCCACCCGCAGGGGTGCGACGAGTCCCGTCGAGCCGGCGAGCGTGCTCGACGTGCCACCCGAGGGTGAGGTGTTCTTCCGCACGCCCGATGTCGTGCCGCCCAAGCCCTGCACGCTGAAAATGTTCTGTTCGTCGAGGGCTGCCGACCAGACGGCCGCCCGGGCCGCCGCCCCGCCGTAGGCCGCGAAGGACGCCGCGGGCACCCGCCCCACGCCCGCGTACGTCTCGACCCTGGAGCCGCCCGCGGTTCCAGCCGTCACGAGGACTTGGTCGGCGCCACCCGTGGCCGACGGCAGCGTCGCCACGCCCACCCCTCGGTTGTACCGGGGGCCGATCGGATTCACGGAGTTCACCCGGACCGGCGTCGACGGCACGGCGTTGTAGGTGTTCACCGTGGCCCGGATGCCCGGCCCGCTGCCGACGACGAGTTCCGCGATCCCGTCAGGCGCGGGCGCGATGAGGCTCGCGCCCGAGAAGGTGCCGATGTCGGCGGTCGTGACCCGGGCCCCGCCCCGAAAGGTCGGGCCGAAGGGACGGATCTGCCGCGACGGCGTGTTGGCCACCGGGTCGGCCGCACCCGGCGTGACGGTGAACGTGCGAACCAGGCTCCCCTGCCCGCCCTGGGCCGCCACCAGGTCGATCTGGCCGTCGCCCGTCACGTCGCCGGCCGCCACCTCGACGCCGCCGCTGAAGCCCGGGCCGAAGGGGAACGTGCGGTACTCAGGCAGTTCCGTGCCGTCCTGCGTGAACACCTTGACCAGGCCCGGCCGCCCCGGACCAGGAGCGGTGATGATCTCCGGGATGCCATCGCCGGTCAGGTCGGCCCCGAACAGGCGCACGCCGCCGCGGAAGCCGGGCTCATAGGCGTAGAACTGGGTTCGCACGTCTCCGGTGACCGGATCGAGCACGCTCACCAGCGGCGTCGAGTCGCAGCCGATGTCGGGGGCGACGATGATTCCCGGCGAGAAGTCGGGGGTGTTCACGTCGGTCGAGGTCTCGTTGCCGGGATTGGGGTCGATCCCGCCGTCCGGCGGCGTCACGGTCGCCGTGTTGACGAGGCTCGTGCCGGCCGTCGAGCTCGTGATCGCGACGAGCGTGTAGACGGCACTGCCGCCGGGGGCGAGGTCGATCAACTCGTCGATGCCGCCCGAGCCGCTGGTCGCCCCGGCGCCACCCGTGAAGGCGGCCGTCCAGGAGGCCGTGGTCACGATTCCCGGCAGGACGTCGCGGACCCGTGCTCCGCTGACGGCACTCGGGCCGGCGTTCGACACGGTGATCGTGTAGGTGACGGACCGCCCCGGCACGTAGGTCGTCGCGCCGTCGGTCTTCACGACCGAGAGGTCGGCCGTGGGTGCCGGCGTGGTCGTGGTCGTGGAGGTCCGATCATCGGGGTTGGGGTCGGGCAGGCCGTCCGTGGGTGTGACGGTCGCCGTGTTCACGAGCGGCGTCGTTGCGGCCGGATCGGTCTGGGCGACCACGGTGAAGGTCACGCTGCCGCCCGCGGGCAGCGTGACGGCCGTGGCGATGCTGCCGCTGCCGCTCGGGGCGGTGACGGTCGCGCCGCCCGCCGGAACCGCCGTCCAGGCGGCCGACGTCACGCCCGCCGGCAGCGTGTCCTGCACCGAGGCGTTCGTGGAGGTGCTGGGACCGGCATTCGTGACGACGATCGTCCAGGTGAAGGGACTGCCCGGCACGAACGTGGCCGGCCCGCTCTTCACGATCGCCAG
>JBJTAA010000186.1:0-8363 GCA_046090525.1 Planctomycetota bacterium | reverse complement strand
GGTTGTTGCCCTTGGCCTTGATCGCCCCCACGACCACCAGCGGGAGCAGGAACACCAGCACCGCGAGAATCGCGACGCTGGACCGCTGGTAGAAGTTGCCGGAGGAGTGCGTCATGCGGGCGTCCGGGGGGCGGACGTTCTTTGAACCGGGCCGGGGAACCCGGCCTCGGAACGTAGAACCCTACAGGGCTTTCCGGGGCCAGTCCATATCGTTCCGGGCCCGGAGGGCCACTTTTCGAGCCCCCCTGCCCATCCGTAAGTGGCTTGCAGGGAAGACTTTACGTCGCCGGCAAGGTTTCCGCAGACGTCATGTGACGTCCCCGGCCCGCTCGGCCGCCCGGAAGCCGGCCTCGCGGTGGGCACCGTCGCAAAACGGCTTGTGGGCGGATTTCCCGCAGCGGCAGAGGGCGACGGCCCGCTTGCCGGTCGGCAGCCGAAACTCGCCCCCCTCGTGGTCGATCACCCGCACGGCCGGCTGCGGGCTCCCGTCCGCCTCGGGGAGCTCGATGACGAGCGGCCCGTCCTCGCGGCAGCGGATCGTCACATGCCCAGGTTTGGCCCAGCGGCTCGGAAGCGACTGCCGCTCGCCAGACACCTGCCCGGAATCGCTCATGGCTTGCCCCCGGGCTCCGGTTGGCCCGCCGCCTGAGGCGGCCGGGCTCCGGGCCGATTGAGGATTCGCGTCACCACGAGGCCCGCGGCGAGCGCGCCGGCGAGGGCCAGCCAGGGCCAGCGTCGGCGGGAGACCGGCTCCTGCGCCCCCTCCACGAGGTCGGCGGCCGCTTCGGCCCGCTCCTCGGCGATCCGAGCGGCCTCGATCGCCTGCCACTCTTCGTCCACCGCGCGGTCGGGATCCGACCCGCGCGTGTCGGTGGTGGGCGCCGGCGGCGGGGCGTTTCGGTCGGTCATGACAACGGCGGATTATAGCCCCGGGCCCCGGTGGGTCGCCGCCCGTGGCTGCCGGCTGATCCACCACCAGAGCCCGACGGCCAGGGCCAACAACCGCAGCGACAGGAGCTGCGAGATCGACAAGGGCGTGCCCAGGGCCGGCGGCTCGTCCACGCGGATCTCCTCGAGCAGGAGCCGGGAGATCGGGTGCAGCGTGAGCACGAGCGCGAAGACCTCCCCGGCGCGGCGGGCCAGCGGCGTGAAGGCGACGGCCAGCGCCGCCAGGAGCGCGGCGTCGATCGCCGCGTAGAGCTGCGCCGGATGCACCGGCACGCTCGGCCCGCCCGCCGAGAGCGGATACTTCGCGGCCACCTCCGTGCCCGCCGGAAACGACACGGCCCAGGGGAGGTCGCAGGGGCCGCCGTAGCAGCAGCCGTTCAAGAAGCAGCCGACGCGACCGATCGCGAGGCCGACCAGGAGCCCCGGCGCCACCACGTCGGCGAGCTGGAGCAGGTCGATCCCGCGCCGCCGGGCGAACCGCCAGGCCGCCAGCGCCGCGGTCGGCAGCGAGCCGAAGACGACCAGCCCCCCCGCCGCGATGTTCGCGACGTCGCGGAGCGACTCGGCCAGCGGCTTGCCGGCCGCGAAGAACTGCTCGTGGTACTCGATCACGTAGAACAGCCGGGCTCCCACGAGCCCCCAGAGGAAGACCTCCGTCGCCAGCGCGAGGATCGTGTCGGCGTCGATGCCCGCGCGACGGCCCCGCGCGACCGAGAGCCACGTGCCGGCGCCGGCGGCCGCGAGCAGCATCACGCCGTAGCCCCGCACGGGGATGCCCTGGCCGTCGTCGAGCCAGGGCAGCACCACGCCGAGCATCGCCGTCACCACGCCCAGGGGCAGCCAGAGCTGCCCCGCCGCGGCCGCGAATCCATGCCGCCGGGCGACGAGCGCGAACCAGGCGATCCCGGCCACGATCCAGGCCACGGTGAGCAGGCCGACGCCGAACAGCGGCAGCCTCCCCTCGCCCCAGGGCAGCGCCGTCGGAATGTGGAAGAGCGTCGACCTCATCGGGCCGCCCCGGCGCGGGGCGGCAGGAGCCGGTTGTCGATCAGCCGGGTGCTCCCGAGCCGGCCGGCGACCAGCGCCACGGCCTCGCGGCCGGCCGCGACCGGCCCGAGCGACTCGGCATCGACGACCGCGGCGTAGTCGACCGCCACGCCCTCCGCTTCCATGCGTTCCCGCATCGCCTGCCCGATGCCGGCGGCCGCCTCGCCGGCGGCCCACCGCGTGGCGGCGTCGGCCAGGCTCGCCGACAGGACCACCGCCCGCCGCCGATCGGCCGGGGAGAGGTAGGCGTTGCGGGAGCTCAGCGCCAGCCCGTCGGGCTCGCGCACGGTCGGGCAGACGACGACCTCGATCGGCAGCCCCAGGTCGCGCACCATCCGCTTCACCACGAGCGTCTGCTGCCAATCCTTGGCGCCGAAGTAGGCCGCGTCGGCCGGCACGGCCTGGAAGAGCCGATACACGACGGTGGCGACGCCGGAGAAGTGCCCGGGACGAATCGCTCCCTCGAACCCGCAGGCGGGGCCCTCGACGACGATCCGGGTCGCGTCGCCCGCCGGGTAGATCGCCTCCACCGGCGGCACGAGCACCCAGCGCACGCGGTGCCCCGCGAGGGCGGCGAGGTCGGCCGCGAGCGTGCGCGGATACCGCTCGAAGTCCTCGCCGGGGCCGAACTGCGTCGGGTTCACGAAGATCGACACGGCCACGTCGTCGCACTCCGCCGCCGCCCGCGCGACGAGCGCCACGTGGCCCGCGTGGAGGGCGCCCATCGTGGGCACGAACCCGACGCGGCGGCCGGCCCGCCGCGCGGCGAGCACCTCGCCGCGGACCGCCACCGGATCGGCCACCGTCGCAGCCGCTTCAATCGCCGCGGGGCTCGCAGGCGACGGCTGAGCCATCAGAGCATCGCCTCGACGGCGGCCGTCGCGTCGGCCGTGGCCGCCGCCAGGTCGTCGGCCCCGATCGAGATCACCGCCTTGGGCGCCCGCGGGCAGCGGTCGGCAGGGCAGCGGAGCCGCCGCTCGAGCCGCTCCTGCAGCCGCACGAGCGCCGCCGCCGTCTCCGCGATGCCGCGGTCGCCGACCGCCGGCGGGGCGTCGGCGAAGACGTCGGTCAGACGGGCCGCGGGGCGGCTGCGAAACGCGATCCGCTCCCGGAGCTCCTGCTCGCCGACCCGGAGGAAGATCGCCACCTGAGGGCTCACCACATCCCCCACCAGCCGCTCGAAGTCGCGGGCGAAGCCGGGCCAGGCGGCGGCGGCGATCCAGTCGGTTGCGGCGGCCGGCACGGCGTCGAGCCAATAGTCGGTGACGGTGCCGTGCGGGTCGTCCTCCCAGCCGTCGCTCAAAAGTGGATCGCGCCACGAGGCGACCGTCTCCAGCAGGCGACCAGCCGAGGGCGCGGCGGCCGGCCCGCCGCCCGACACGAAGGGCAGCGGCGTCGGCGCCCGCACGAGCCGGGTGAGCGTGGCGTCGGCCACGGCCGCGGCCACCTCCGTCGCCCCGCTGCCGGGCACCCCGACCACGGCCACGAGCGGGTTCGGCACGGAGATGTTGTCGAGCAGGTCGCGGATCGTGCAGGAGGACGGCGGGTAGGCGAGCTCGGCGGCGATTTCCACGCAGGGCTCGAGCACGAACCGCCGGGTCGCCATCCGGGGATGCGGGAGCGTGAGGTCCGGCGACTCCACCACGAGGTCGTCGTAGAGCAACAGGTCGAGGTCGATCGTCCGCTCGCCCCAGCGGTGCTCCCGCCGCCGATGGAGGGTGTTCTCGACGGCGAAGAGCGCGCCGAGCACCTCGCGGGGCGGCAGTTCCGTCTCGATCAGGCAGGCGCCGTTGAGGTAGGCCGCCTGATTGCCGGGCCCGCCGACGGGCCGGGTCTCGCGGTAGCGGCTGACGGCCACCAGCTCCACGCCCGGCATGAAGCGGAGCAGCTCGAGCGCGCGATCGAGCTGCTCACGTCGCTGGCCGAGATTCGAACCGCATCCGATCAGGCATCGTGCCATGGCAGGCCCCGCACACGTGCGTGTCGGCGGATTCTACCGTGGATTCCACCCGGGAACGAAATCGTCGCTGCCGCCGCGGCCGCACGGTGAAGTCGGGGGGGACATCCAGGCCACGACCAAGGCCGTCGACTGTCGATCCCTCAAGTCGTCGCCCCCCAGTGCTTCACTCGTTCGGTAACGCTTCGTCCCTGCCCGAGAACAGCCTCGGCGAGGAGGTCGAATCGCGTCGCCCACAGGTCGTGAACGACGTTGGCGGCATTCTGTGGCGCGGCCCGATTCTGTCAAGCATCATCACGGCTTCGGCGGCGCGAACACGAAGTGGGCTCGCGCGAACGCCGTGATGAGCGGGAAAAATTCTGCGCCAGCACTGCAAGCATTGTCGGAATCCGGGCAAGATGCTGTGCTGATGCGGGCCCAGCCCGTCTCGAGCCCGCGTGCGGCCTCGCACTCGCCCGACTGAAACCTCGTTTTTCGCGCTTCGAACGGTCAAGCGATGCTGCCAGACGACGATTCTGCCGGGCTGTCACGGGCGGATGACTGGCGCCGACGCGGCTTTTCCCCGGAAATCGACCCCGCCTTCGACGACGGGGCGGTGTCGCCCGACGCCGACGACCCGCTCACCACGACCACCGCGCCAGGGGATGTCGGCGACGAAACGCCCGCATTCGAGAGCTACTGGAGCATTTCGCGGCGGCCGCTGACGAGCCTCGTCTTTACGCTTCCGCTCGTGCTGGCCTACGAGGGGGGCGTGCTCCTGCTCGGCCGCGGCACCGCTCGCAACGGCGCCGACGTCTGGCTGCGGACGCTGCTCGACAGCCTCGGTTTCGGGCAGTATTTCCTGCTGCCGGTGCTCACGGTGCTGGGCCTCCTGGCGTGGCATCACGTGGAGCACGACCGCTGGCGGTTCAGCCCGGCGGTGCTCGTGGGCATGGCGGGCGAGAGCGTCCTCTGGGCCGCCGTGCTCCTGGGCATCGCCCGGCTGCAGGACCGCTTCTGGCCGCTGGCGGCTGGTGCGGGCGAGAGCGTACTTGCGCGGCTGGTGGCGTTCTGCGGGGCGGGGCTCTACGAGGAGGTGCTGTTCCGGCTGCTGCTGCTGCCGGCCGTCACCTGGGCCGCGGCCCGGCTCGGCGCCGGCCCGTTCGCCGCGGCCGGCTGGGGCATCGTGGGGTCGAGCGTCCTGTTCAGCTGGGCCCATTACGTCGGACCACTCGGCGACGCCTTCGATCCCTACAGCTTCACGTTCCGCTTCCTGGCCGGCGTGTTTTTCGCGCTGCTCTTCGAACTGCGCGGATTCGGCATCGCCGCGGGCAGCCACGCGGCCTACGACATCCTCGTGGGCCTCGGACCCTAGCGACGTCGCGGCCGCTCGGCAGCCGCTTTGTTGCCGCCCCGGCGCTGCCCGTATACTGGGGGCCATGTCGAGCCCCGCGGCCGCCGCACTCACGGTCGAGCCGCACGCCCGACCGGACCGGATGTTTCGGAGCCTCGATCCGTGCTGTCGCTGCGACCCAAGGCGGGCGAACTCGTCTTCCAGGTGTTCGGCCGGCCGCTGCACCCGGAGCTGTTCGACGTCTGCAGCACCAGATCCCTCGATCGCGGCAGCTACGCGGCCACGATCTCGATCACCGGCGGCGGCCACGTGGTCACCTGGCGGCATGCCGGGCTCACGCTCACCGAGGTGGCCACGGGCGTGGGTCAGCCGCTCCCGCAACGGCGCCGGCTCCTCTCCCACCGCGTGGGCGCCGAGCGGAGCGACCGCGTGCAGTGCCGGGGCGGGGCGACCTACCAGACCTGTTTCCAGCTCGAGTCGATCGCCCCGGAGCTGTTCTGGTCGTTCCAGGAGGAGATCGTCGCGGCCGGGACGCGGCGGGGGCTCCTGCACCGCTTCGAGGCCGGGGGCCGGCTGTCGCTCGGAGCCGTGAGCTGGATCGACGTCGAGACGCGGCCCCGCGGCCTGAGCGTGCAGGCCTTCCACACCTTTCCCGACGACCTGGCGATCGTGAAGAGCCAGTCGCTGTTCGAGGTCCCCTGAAGCACCCCGGATTCGCCCCGGCGACCCAGCGGCATCGATGCCCAAACCCAGCCCCGCACCCGCCGCGCCCGCGACCGCCCGCCGGGCCCGGATCCTGATCGCCGACGACAACGAGCCGAATCGGGAACTGCTCGAGGCCTATCTCGCCGATGTCGACTGCGAGATCGCCACCGCGGTGGACGGCGCCGACACGCTGGCCCGGGTGGCGGCCTTCGGGCCCGACGTGATCCTGCTCGACGTGATGATGCCGAAGCTCTCGGGCTTCGAGGTCTGCCAGCGGCTCAAGGGCGATCCGGCCACCAGCCCGATCATGATCCTGATGGTGACGGCCCTGGGCGAGCTCGGCGACATCGAGCGGGCCGTCGAGGCGGGCACCGACGACTTCCTCTCGAAGCCGGTCAATCGCGTGGAACTGGTGAAGCGGGTGGAGAACATGCTCAAGCTCCGCCACGTCAGCGACGAGCTGGAGCGGTTGCGCCGCTACATCCGCACGATGGACGACGACCAGCCCCCGCGGTGAGCCGACTCTGGAGTCCGGTCACGCCGTGACCGGATCGCGCCAGACATTCCCTCCGAGGCGCGGCCAACCCCTCGCACTCGTTTGTCGCGCTGGCAGGAACGCCCGCTGACAAAAAGTAGCCGCGGGCATCTTGCCCGCGGAAATCATTCAGCAAGACAAGCCGTATTCGGCGGGCAAGATGCCCGCCGCTACGCCTGTTGCTCACGCCGGCCGCAGGCCGACGTGCTCGAGCACCCGCACGGTCGCCGGCGACTTGTTGAGCACGTAGAAGTGCATCCCCGGCACGCCGCCGGCCACCAGCTCCTCGACCTGCTTCGCCGCGTACTCGACGCCCGCCTCGAACTGGGCCGCTTCGTCGTCGCCGGCGGCCTCGAAGGCCCGCGTGAAGGCCTCTGGCAGCCGCGCCTTGCAGAGGCTGGCGATCCGGCGGATCTGCGCGTAGTTGGTGACGGGCATCACGCCCGGCACGATCGGCCGCTCGATGCCCAGGGCGTGACAGCGGTCGCGAAACCGGAAGAAGTCGGCGTTGTCGTAGAAGAGCTGCGTGACGACCACGTCGCCGCCGGCCTCGCACTTCCGCTTCAGGTTCTCGAGGTCGCTCGCGGGGCTCGTCGCCTCCTGATGGGTCTCGGGGTAGCCTGCCACGAGGATGCCGAACTCGGGAAACTCCTCGCGGATGAGCCTCACGAGTTCGGAGGCGTAGCGCAGCCCGCCGGCGGTCTGCCGGAACTCCGTCTCGCCCTTGGGCGGGTCGCCGCGGAGTGCGACGATCGCGGACACGCCGAGGGCCGACGCCTCGCGGAGGTAGCTCCGCAGGTCGTCCACGCTGCTGCCGACGCAGGTGAGGTGGCTGGCGACGGCGATGTCGTGCCGCTGGCGGAGACCGCGGAGCACGTCGAGCGTGGTGCCGCGGGTGGAGCCGCCGGCGCCGTAGGTGCAGGTGACGAGCGCCGGCTCGTACTCC
The DNA here is from genome assembly GCA_046090525.1 of Planctomycetota bacterium. Taxonomy (GTDB): domain Bacteria; phylum Planctomycetota; class Planctomycetia; order Pirellulales; family UBA1268; genus QWPN01. Next base: position 892 of record JBJTAA010000186.1, on the reverse strand, counting down.
ATCAGGTCGGCGACCGTCCGCCACATGGCCGCCTCCGAATCGGCGGTCTTGGGCGGGAAGAGCTCGAAGGAGAGGCCGAAGCGGCCGTTCTCGTAGGGTTCCCTGATCGACACGGCGTGACTCTGAGGGGGCTCGGGGCCGCCACGACCGCACGGCCGACGGACCGGATGCGGATGGGCCAATGCGGGATTGTAGCCGCCCGCCCGCCGGCGCGCCCCGCTGGCAAAGGGCCGCCTGGCACCGTAGGCTCGGCTTCGCCAGTGATGGCCGCACTCGAGCCGGAGTGGCGGAATGGCAGACGCGGCGGACTCAAAATCCGTTGCCCGCAAGGGCGTGTGGGTTCAAGTCCCACCTCCGGCATAGGGCATAGATCGTCTCTGCGATTTTCCTCGACCCGAGCTGCGAGGAAAAGGTTCCAAGCCCACGCCCGGCCCATGGAACCAGTGCTCTTGGGGGGCGGGGCTCGAGGGGCAACGGCAACGGATCGAAACCGGACCTTCTTTCACTCGCTCCTGGTGTTCCTGCGCCGGCCGTGCTCGGCGTCCCCGTGCCGATCGGACCGTTCCCGCTCGGCGTGGGCGTCCGCTGCCGGCGGAGCCTCCTCGGGCACAGCCGCGGGCTGGGGCACGGGCGTGCCCGCTGTCTCGGCACCGGGCACGCCGAGCAGGAGCGCGGCGAGGTCGAGCCGCACGCTCGGGCACTCCGCCGCGGGCCGCGAGTGGGAGGCATGCGCCACATGGAAGACGAGCCTCTCCGGCACGAACAGCACGTTGTGCAGGTTCGACCCTGCCGCCACCGGCCTGTCCATGAGACGGATCGCCGCCTGTTCGTCGATCTTCCCGAACGATTCCTGCACGCGCCCCCGGAGGCATTCGAGCCGGTCGCCGGCCGA
>JBJTAA010000185.1:0-2833 GCA_046090525.1 Planctomycetota bacterium | reverse complement strand
CACGCGATACCCCTCCCGCTGCTCCGCCGGCGCGAACGGATGGATCCCGGCGAACTCGGGCCAGGTGATCGGGATCATCTCGCTCGTGGCGTTGAGCTTCATCGTGCAGCTGCCGAGCGGGATCATCGTGCGATCGAGGGCGAGGTCGCGGTCGGCCAGCTCCCGGAGATACCGCAGCATCGCCGTCTCACTGCGGTGGGCATGGAACACGGGATGCTCGAGGAACGGGCTCGTCCGCTTCAGGTCGGCGGGCAGCAGCGGCGTCGCCGCCGACTCGCAGGCGGCGAACTCGGGCACGCCCCCGCCCGGCTCGGCGAAGGCCTCCCAGAGCCGCACGACGTCGGCCGGCTCGGTCGTCTCGTCGAGCGCGACGCCCACCGTGGCGGCGTCGAGCCGCCGGAGGTTCATGCCCAGGTCGCGGGCCCGGCCCACGATCGCGTCGGTACGGTCGGCCGTGGCCACGGCGACGGTGTCGAAGCAGTGAGCCCGCCGCAACTCGAAGCCCAGCCGCCCGAGCCCCTCGGCCAGGACGGCCGCGAGCCCCGCCACCCGGCCGGCGATCCGCGCGAGCCCCTCGGGCCCGTGGTAGACGGCATACATCGAGGCCACGACGGCCGGCAGCACCTGGGCCGTGCAGATGTTGCTCGTCGCCTTCTCGCGGCGGATGTGCTGCTCACGGGTCTGGAGCGCGAGGCGGTAGGCGGGGCGGCCGGCCGAGTCAACGCTCACGCCCACGAGCCGGCCCGGCAGCGACCGCTTGAACTCGTCGCGGCAGGCGAAGAACGCGGCATGCGGTCCGCCGCAGCCCATCGGCATGCCGAACCGCTGCGTCGAGCCGACCACGATGTCGGCCCCCCACTCGCCCGGCGGCACGAGCAGCGTGAGGGCGAGCGGATCGGCCGCCACGCAGAGGAGCGCCTCCAGGGCGTGCACGCCGTCGGCGAGCCCCCGCCAGTCGGCCACGTCGCCGTCGGTCGCCGGATACTGCACAAGCGCCCCGAAGCAATCGCCGCCGGCGAGCAGTTGCCGCACGTCGCCCACGACGAGCTCGATGCCGAGCGGCTCGGCCCGCGTGGCGAGCACCTCGATCGATTGGGGATGGCAGGAGTGGTCGACCAGGAACCGCCGGCTCTTGCTCTTCGCCGACCGGCGGGCGAGCGTCATCGCCTCGGCGGCGGCCGTCGCCTCGTCGAGGAGCGACGCGTTGGCGATCGGCATCCCGGTGAGGTCGCAGATCATCGTCTGGAAGTTGACGAGCGCCTCCATCCGGCCCTGGGAGATCTCGGCCTGGTAGGGCGTGTAGGCGGTGTACCAGGCCGGGTTCTCGAGCACGTTGCGGAGGATCACCGCCGGCGTCCGGGTGCCGTGGTAGCCCTGGCCGATGAAGCTCTTGAACACCCGGTTGCGGGCGGCGATGGCCTCGAGTTCGGCGAGCGCCGCGGCCTCCGAGACGGCCGGCGGCAGCCGCATCGAGTCGCGGCGGCGGATCCCCTCCGGCACGATCTCGTCGAGCAGGCTGTCGAGCGACTCGGCGTCGATCGCCGCGAGCATCGCCGCGATGTCGGCGGGCGCGAGGCCGATGTGCCGACCGACGAAATCCGCCGGCTCGGCGAGGCCGGGCCGCGGGTCGGGCGTGGCGGGGACGGCCTCGAGATCGAGGCGGCGGCGGGCGGGCCGCGCGGCAGGGGCAGTGGTCACGGTCTCGGACATGGGCGGGCTCCTTCCTCGGGGGCGACGACGGGAATCGTCACCCGGAACCCTGTTGTCCTTGGACCTGAGAGATTCGCCGCGGCCACGTGGCCCGCGGGTTGCCCCTTCGGTGGGTGAGGGGCCTGGGCCCCGCACCGCTCTCCAACAGTTGTGGTCGTCAGTACTTTTGCCTGAGCGTTCGGCCTTCGGCGGCCCCGTTGGCCGGGGCTCTCTCCTGACACCGGAAGTCTAGTTCCGAGGCCCGGAACCGGCAATCACGCGGGGCCGGGCCCGCCAGCCGTCACGCCCGGGCCCGCCGCGAGAGCCCGCGGGCGGCGGCCAGCCCGATGGCGGCCAGACCGAGCACGACCACCGACGGCTCGGGCACGAGGCCCACGACCGGGCCGGTGATCGTGTTGGAAAACTCTCCGGCCGTCACCTCGTAGTCATAGAGGAAACTGCCGGTCGCCATGACGTTGCCCGGCGTGAGGTCGGGCGACGTGATGAAGCGCGAGTCGATCTGGCTCTGCGACATGCCCGTCGCCGCCACGTTGCCCAAGTCGAAGTAGGAGCCGACCGGGCCGATCGGGTTCGAGGTGCTCCAGGTCGGATGGGCTGCGAGCGTCAGAATCGTGGTCGTGCCCAGGGTGCCGGCGAACACCTGCGACGCCAGGCCGTTCAGGCCGGCCTCGGTGTTGCTGACCACGAAGCTGGGGGTCGGCGCAGGCACGGCAGCCGCGGCCCCATTCAGATAGCCCCGCCCGTCCGGCGTGGCCGCTCCCAGCGTGCCGTCTCCCAGCGTCAGGATGTCGTAGCTGCGCAGGCTCACCGCACCGGCGGTCGTGTTCTGCAGCTTGAGGTTCCCCGTGAGCGGGTCGTAGTACAGGTTGACGACGGGCGCCCCCCAGGCCGACGTCGCCGCGGCGACCATGAAGGCCCAGGCGACCACCCACGACGCGTTTCGAACCAGGCTCCCGGCCATCGCTGTTCCTCCTCGAAGTCGTGTCACACCATGAGCCCGTTGAACCGCCGGTTGCGCGGCGTCTCGCCCGCGACGCCGTCGGCCTGGAACCCGAACGAGACCTCCGCGCCGGCGCCGATCGAGGAGTTCCACGACGCGCTCGTGATCGTGTAGCGGGTGCCC
>JBJTAA010000184.1:0-17578 GCA_046090525.1 Planctomycetota bacterium | reverse complement strand
CGCTCGTGTCCTGGTATTCGTCGACGAGGAGGTGGTCGAACCGCTCGGCCTCGGCCCGGCGGACCTCTTCGTGGTCCGAGAAGAGCTCGTCGACCAAGAGCAGCAGGTCGTCGAAGTCGACGGCGCCGGCGGTCTTGAGCGCCTCCTGGTAGCGGCGGTAGCCGGCCGCGGCGAGCGTCCAGGAGTCGTCGGCGTCGCCCGAGACGGTGTCGAGCGCGGCGCCGGGCCGCACGGCCCGGCTCTTCCCGCGGCTGACGCGATCGACGAGCTCGCCCGGCGAGAGCAGCGTGTCGGGCACCTTGATCGCCTTGAGTGCCGCCCGGGCCGCCGCCTCCTGCTCGCCCCGGTCGATGATCGCGAACCGCTCCGGGTAGCCGAGCCGTGTCGCGTGCCGCCGCAGGACCCGCACGCAGAGCGAGTGGATCGTGGAGATCTCGGGCCGCTCGGGCTCGCCGCCGGGGGCCGCCTTGCCGCGGGAGCGGCCGCCGAGCAGCGCCGTGGCCCGGGCGAGCATCTCCCGGGCGGCCTTGTTGGTGAACGTGACGGCGAGGATCCGCGCCGGCCGCGCCCCGCGCGCCACCAGGTGGGCGATGCGGGAGATCACGACCCGCGTCTTGCCGGTGCCCGCGCCGGCGAGTACGAGCAGCGGCCCCGGCGGGGCGAGCACGGCTTCGGACTGGGCGGCATTGAGCCCCGGCACGCCCACGCGACGGGGCGGGCGGGGGGCGGCGACGGGCTGCTCCGGGGGCGGGGTCATGGCTGCACGCTGCTCGAGGGCGCTGGCGCGGGAGCGTGGAATCTACCAGACCCGCCGAGGTCGCCTTGACGCCTTGGGAAGGGCTTTCTCTATTTGACGCTCCGCGCGGCCGGATCGACGGCGTGCGGTGCACGACCGACGACGCGCCGGAGCTGGACGAATGGAAGCGGAGAACCGGGCCGCCCTGGCCGACCTCGACGACAACGATCTGGCCAGCGGCACGATGGCCGCCGTGGACCGGATTCGGCCGCACCTCGGCACGATCCTGCTGGTCGTGCTGGCATTGTTCGCGGGGCTGGCGATCTGGACGCTGATCCGCTCCCAGCAGGCGGCCCAGCGGACGGCGAGCTGGGACGACTGCCTCGCCGCGCTCGCCGAGGGCAATCCGGCCCGGCTGGAGGCCGTCGTGGCCCGCTACGGCGGGTCGGCCGCGGCCCAGTGGGCGGAGCTCGTGCTGGCCGACACGGCGCTCGCCGACGGCAACCGGCTGCTCGCGAGCGAGCCGGCCAGTGGTCGGCGCCGGCTCGAGGAGGCGGCGGGACGCTACACGGCCGTGAACGCCCAGCGGCCGCAGCAACTGGCCGCCGAGCGGGCGGTGCTCGGGCTGGCCCGGGCGCGGGAGAGCCTCGGCGAGCTCGCCGAGGCCCGCCGCGGCTATCAGGCCCTCGTGGACGAGTATCCGGCGAGCCCGTTCCGGCCGCTGGCCGAGGAGCGGATCGCCGCCCTCGGTCGCGAGTCGACGGCCGAGTGGTACAAATGGTTCGCGTCTCGGTCGGTCGCCGCCCCGCTGCCGTCGTCGGAGGCCGCCCCACCCGCGGCAGACACCACGCCACCCGCGGCCGACACCGCCACACCCGCCGAGCCGAAACCCGCCGCCGACGCCGATGAGCCATCCGGACCGCCAGAGCCCTCCGAGCGAAGCGAACCCGCCGAGCCCGCCGCCGCGCCGGCCGGGTGAGGAGGTCGCGCTCGCTGTGGGGGGCGACGACGCCGGCATGCGGCTCGACGTCTTCCTAGCCCGCGAGTTTCCCGACAGCAGCCGCTCGTTCCTGGCCCGCGTGATCGCCCAGGGGGCCGTGCGGGTCGACGGCATGACGGCCCGGTCGTCGGTCAAGCTCCGGGCCGGCTCGGTCGTGGTCTTCACGGTGCCGCAGCCGCCCCGCGCGGGGCCCGTCGCCGAGGAGATCCCGCTTTCCTTTCTCCACATCGACGATTCGATCGCGGTCGTCGACAAGCCGGCCGGGATGGTCGTGCATCCGGCCAAGGGCAACTGGAAGGGCACGCTCGCCGGGGCGCTCAAGTGGCACCTCGGCGGCGGCGAGGACGACGCCGTGGGCCTCTCCACCGCGGGCGGCCCCACCCGCCCGGGGATCGTGCATCGTCTCGACCGCGACACGAGCGGCGTGATCGTGATCGCCCGCAGCGAGGCTGCCCACCACGCGTTGGCCCGGCAGTTCGAGCGGCGCTCGGTCGCCAAGACCTACCTCGCCATCACCCAGGGGCAGCCGCGGTTCGACGCGGACGAGATTGACCTGCCGATCGGGATCCATCCCTACCAACGCGAGAAGATGGCCGTCCGTCGCGACCATCCGACCAGCCGCGAGGCCGTGACGCGCTACGAGGTGGTGGAGCGCTTCCGGAGCGGGGCGCTCGTGCGGGTGACGCCCCGCACCGGTCGCACGCACCAGATCCGGGTGCATTTGGCCGCCGTGGGCGCGCCGGTGCTCTGCGACGGCCTGTACAGCGGCCGCACGGTGATCGAGCCCGGATTCGTGGGGCGGCCGCCCGGGCCGCCGCTGCTCGAGCGGCAGGCCCTGCACGCCGCGGCGCTGGAGATCGATCATCCCGTCACCGGTGAGCGGCGTCGCTTCGAGGCCCCGCTGCCGGCCGATATGGAGCGGATGCTCGCGGCCCTGCGGGAGGCCTGAGTCAGCGCGGCGTCGGCTCGTCGAGCAGGAGCATCGCCCGCGGGAGCGTGGAATCGATCGCCCGCGCGAGCGCCACCACGAAGCCGGCGGCACCGTCCCGCCAGCCGCCGCGCCAGGCGTAGCTGCCGAGGAACGCGGCGAGGCCGCGGAAGGGGAGGGCCCAGGCGGCCGCCCGCTGCCCCTTCCGCCGCATGATCGCCGCCTTGAGCGGCGCGTAGCGGACGGCGCGGGCCAGCACGTCGCCGCAGGAGGCGTAGCTGTAGTGGAGGAGCGAGCCGGGCAGCAGGGCCGGCCGCCGGCCCGCCTCCACCTGCTCGTGGACCGGCAGCGGCTTGAAGCCGGCGGTGGTGCGATTGAAGAGCCGCAGCACGCGGTCGTTCCGCCAGGCGCCGTGCCGCACCTCCCGCTCGCCGATGAAGGTGCGTCGCCTGACCGCCCAGCAGGCGTGCGGGTCGGAGAGGTCGAGCCCGTGAATCGCCGCCCCGGCCTCGGCGTCGAGCACCTCGTCGGCGTCGATCGCCAGGATCCAGTCGTGGGAAGCGAGCGCCACGCCGCGGCACTTCTGCGGGCCGTAGCCGAGGAAGGGCTGGTGCTCCACCCGCGCGCCGGCCGCGCGGGCGATGTCGAGCGTGGCGTCGGTGGAGCCCGAGTCGAGCACCAGCCGTTCGCTGCAGAAATCGACGGCGGCGAGCACGGCCGCGAGGTGGGCCGCCGCGTCGCGGGTGATGATCACGGCCGTGATCGGCGGGCGCTCCGCTGCGGCCGTCATCGGGAAGCCGGCCCGGTGCCTTCCGAGCGGCCGGCGCCGAGCGTCTCCAGCGTGCCCGCGGCCTCGCCGCCCGCCTCCGGCAGCCGGAGCGGAAACTCGAGCACGAACGTGCTGCCCTCGCCCTCGCGGCTGGTCGCGTGGATGTCGCCGCCGTGCTCACGCAGGATCTTGCGGCTCACCGTCAGGCCCAGGCCCGTGCCCCGGGCCCCCTTCGTCGAGACGAACAGGTTGAAGATCCGCGAGAGCGTCTCGGGCGACATGCCGGCGCCGTTGTCGGCCACCGTCACCCGGGCCAGGCCGGCGGCCTCGTCGACGCCCGCGGTGATGGTCACGGCCCCGCCGGGGCGGCCTTCGACCGCGTCGAGCGCGTTGGTCACGACGTTGAGCACCGCCCGCGAGAGGCCCTCGGGGTCGAAGAGCACCCGCTGGAGGTGGGCGGGCCGCTGCCAGTGGATGGCGGCCTGCGACTCCTCGGCCCGCTGCCGCACCGTCTCCACGATGTCGTCCACCAGGGCCACGAGGTCGCTCGGCACGGGATTGGGCTCCCGCTCCTTGCTGAAGGAGAGCATGTCCATCACGAGCGACGAGATCTTGTTCTGGTTGCGGCGGACGATGTCCCAGCCCTTCTGCACGACCGCCACGTCCTCGTTCTCGAGGCCCATCTCGACGATGTAGCTGCCGCCGCGGATCCCCTGGAGGATGTTCTTGATGTGGTGCGAGAGCGTGGCGATCGTCTGGCCGACCGCCGCCAGCCGCTCCGACTGCACCATCGCCGAGTAGTAGGTGGTGTCCTCGACCGCCAGGGCCGCCTGGTGCCCGATCGCGATCATGAGCTTCAGGTGGTCGTCGCTGAACCGCCGCCGGTCCAGCGAGTCGACCAGCGGCACCATCGTGTCGACGTAGATCACCCCGACGGTGCCGTAGCGGCCCCGCATCGGCACGCAGATCGCCTCGCGGACGCCCGTCCGCACCACGCTGTTGCCGCTGGCGAAGCGGTCGTCGTCCTGAGCGTCGCTGGTGATCACGCCCTCGGCCCGGTCCAGGACGTAGTCGAGGATCGTGCGGCTGATCGCCATGGTTCCCGTGTCGCCGGCCCGCCGGTCGCGGCGGGCCTTCGACGTGAGCTGGCCCGTCTCCGGGTCGAGCAGCATGATGCAGCCGCGGTCGGCCTCGACCCACTCGAAGACGAGGTTCAGGATCCGGCCGAGCAGCTCGTCGATGTCGAGCGTGTGGCTGACGGCGAGGGCCGTCCGGTACATGACCTGCAGGTTGCCCCGGGCCCTGGCCAGCCACCGGTTCTGGGCATCCTCCGGGGGGGAGGCGAGGACGATCGAATCCTCCTCCCGCATGCTGCGGACGATCCGCGACCCGTCGGCGGGGCCGCTGGCGGGGACGATGTCGATCGCCGAGAGGTCGGCCGGCGCCGTCCCGTCCCCGGAGTAGAGCAGCACCGAGCGGCCGATCCGGATCCGGTCGCCGCTCGTAATCTCAGCCCGCTCCACCTTCTTGTCGTTGAGGAAGGTGCCGTTGGAGCTCTTCAGGTCGCCGACGATGAAGCTCCCGCCGACCCGGCGGATCTCAGCATGCCGGCGGGACACCTCGTGGTCGTCGAGCTTGACGAGGTTTCCGGCCTCACGGCCGATGGTGACGGCGCCGTCGTCGCCGTCGAAGTCGAACCGGGCGCCGCGATTGAAGCCCTGGATGACGAACAGCGTGGGCAAGGAGCGAGTTTCCTCGGGGGCCGAAAACGCGGGCATTGTCGCACGAGCCGGCCCGGGCGGGAAGCGACCTGCTGCCGCGCCGCCGCAGCGGCGTAAAATGCGAGTCGAGGACGGGCGTCACGCACCAGGAAGAAAGCGAGCGGCGGCATGAGGCACCTGCGGCAGGATGGCATCGCCTGGGTTCTGGTCTGGATGCTGGCGGCGGCCGGGCCGGGCAGCCCGGCCCGCGGGGCCGAAGCGAACGCCCGCGGCGTCCTGATCGAGACCTTCAAGGAGCACGTCGGCTGGCTCGCCGCACCGGAGCGGGAGGGGCGCGGGCCCGGGACCGAGGGGCTCGAGGTGGCGGCCGAGTGGGTGACCGGACGGTTCGCGGAGATCGGCCTCCGGCCGCCGGCCGGCCGCGAGACGAAGCTCCAGCCCTTCGAGATGACGCTCGAGGCGAAGCTCGGCCCGGCGACCGAGAACACCGCCGAGCTCGTGGGGCCCCCGGATGCGGCCGGCGGGCAACGCGTGGTGCCGCTGGAACTGGGCAAGGACTTCACCCCCCTGGCGATCGGCGGCTCCGGTGCCTTCGACCTGCCGCTCGTGTTCGCCGGCTACGGCATCACGGCCCCGAGCGAGAAGTATGACGACTACGCGCCCCTGGCGGACGACGGCGGCGTCCGCGACAAGGCCGTGATCGTGCTGCGGCAGGAGCCGCAGAAGAACGACCCCCACGGCGCATTCGAGGGCAACCTCACCTCGCAGCACGCCGCCCTGGCCCGCAAGGCCGCCAACGCCTCCGAGCACGAGGCGGGCGGGCTCGTGTTCTGCAACGACACCGACGAGGAGGGGAACACCCTGCTGGCCTTCACCCGCGCCGGCGAGGGCAGCGACAGCCGCACGATGCCCGTGCTGCACGTCCGCAGGGCGGTGCTCGACGAGGCCGTCAAGCAGGCGACCGGCCGCACGCTCACCGAACTCCAGAAGACGATCGACGAATCGCTCGAGCCGCAGAGCGCTCCCCTGGCGGGCTGGCGGATTCGCGGCCGCACCGCCATCGAGCGGGTGCAGGCCGAGGGCCGCAACATCCTCGGCCTGCTGCCGGGCCGGGGCCGCGCCGCGGACGACGCGGGCCCGGCGATCGAGCCCCGCGAGACGGTGATTCTCGGGGCCCACTACGACCACCTCGGCTACGGCGGCATGGGCTCCGCCGCTCCGGGCGTGACGGCGGTGCACCACGGCGCCGACGACAACGCGAGTGGCACGGCGCTCCTGGTGGAGGTGGCCCGCCGGCTCGCGGCCGGGCCGCCGCTGCCGCGGAGCGTGCTCTTCGCCGCCTTCTCCGGCGAGGAGCGGGGCCTGCTCGGCAGCGGTCACTACACGGCCAACCCCGCGGTGCCCCTCTCCGACACGGTGGCCATGGTCAACCTCGACATGGTCGGCAGGCTCGACGGCAACAAGGTGATCGTGCACGGCACCGGCACCGGCACGGGCTTCGAGGCGCTGGTGGACCGCCTCGTGGCGGCTCAAGGCCTGGAGGCGGCGAAGGAGCCCGGCGGCTTCGGGCCGAGCGACCACGCCAGTTTCTACGCCAAGAAGATCCCGGTGCTGCACGTCTTCACGGGCTCGCACGCCGACTACCACCGCCCCACCGACACGGCGGAGAAGATCAACTACGACGGGCTCGCCCGGCTGGCCGACCTGGTGACGGACCTGGTGCGGGAACTTGCCACGGCCCCGGAGCGGCCGGCCTACATCGAGGTGGCCTCGCCGCAGTTCGCCCGCGGCGGCGACCGACCCTACTTCGGCAGCATCCCCGACTTCGGGAAGCCCGGCGGGGGCTACGCGATCTCCGGCGTGGCCAAGGATTCGCCGGCCGCCCGGGGCGGCCTGGCGGGCGGTGACCGGATCGTGCGTCTCGGGGAGAGCGCGATCACGAACCTCGAGGATTTCGACAGCGCCCTCCGCAAGCACAAGGGGGGCGACACGGTGCCGGTGGTGGTGGTCCGCGACGGCGCGGAGGTGACGCTCCAGGTCACGCTCGACGCACCCCGCTAGGAGCCCGGTCACGCCGTGACCGGATCACGCGGGACGTGCGGTACGTCGTGGGTGCCGCAGGCTCGGGGGTGCCCGTGCCCCATCGCCGGACGCTCGCTTCAGGCATCCTGCCTTTCGCTCGCTCCGTGCTGGCCACGCTTTCGCCCTCCGGGCTGCGCTCGCCAGCAAGGCCGGCTCCGGAGCACGGGCAACCCCTCGCGAGAAGTTTGGTCACGCCAGGAGTCCGGTCACGCCGTGACCGGATCACGCACGACGTCGCGTGTCACAGCGCGGATTCGGGGCCGGCGGTGATCCTCTCCGCGCCTCCGGCGATCGCTACGACAGGCCCAGGGGCTTTTGGTGCGCCTCTCGGTGGCCGCGTATCGCCTGCGGCTTGTGCGAGTCTCGCCGACCGACCCCGCCGAAAGCATCTCGGGCTGCCGGCCCAGGAGTCCGGTCACTCCAGGAGTCCGGTCACGCCAGGAGTCCGGTCACGCCAGGAGTCCGGTCACTCCGTGACCGGATCACGCAGGAGACCGCGTCAAAAATGACCCGGTTCCGCCCCAGGAGTCCGGTCCCTCCGTGACCGGATCACGCAGGACACCGCGTCAAAGATGCCCCGGTTCCGGAGGAACCGGGCTCCTCGGGGAACCGGGCTCCTTGCATCTCACGGCGGGTCGTAGCCGCCAGGATGCCACGGGTGACAGCGGCCGATCCGGGCCAGCCCCTTGAGCGTGCCCCGCAGCGCCCCGTGCTTTTCGACCGCCGCCCGGAAGTAGGCGCTGCAGGTGGGCGTGAACCGGCAGTTTCGCCCCAAGAGCGGGCTGAGCGTCGCCTTGTAGACGATCACGAGCCCGATCAGCACGATCGCCGCCGCCCGATCGCAGGCCCGGGCGAGCGCCGCGAAGAAACGGCTCACCCGCGCCTCCCCCGGCCGCGGCGCGGGCCGCCATGCTGCCGCTCGGCTGCCGTCGCAAATCCCGGCCGGCCGGTCACGCGGGCCGCGAGGCTTTCGATCGCGCCCTCGATCTCCGCCGCCCCGGCGGCGCCGGCCGGCGGCTCGCCCGACCGCACAACGATCACGTAGTCGGTCCCCGCCGGCAGCCGAGGCCGCACGAGCCGAAACGCCTCCCGCAGGCGCCGCTTCCAGCGGTTGCGCACGACCGCGTTGCCGATCCGCCGCGAGACGGACAGGCCCAAGCGGGCCTCGCCGGCGGCGTCCTCACGGGGCGCGGCGTAGAGCACGAGTGAGCCGGCCGCCGCGGTCGCCCGCCGGGCGTACACGCGGGCGAAGTCGGCCGGCCTGAGCATCCGCCGGCCGCGCGGCAGGCCACGGTCGCCCGCGGCACTCACCATCGCAGGCCGGCCCGCGGGTCGGCCGCACCGGCCTCGGCCGCCCGGGCCGCCTCCAGCAACCGCTCCACAGCGGCCGCGTCACCGTCCGCGGGGAGCACGATCTGCACCTCCGCGATCAGGTCGCCCTTGGAGCCGTTGGCATGCCGCACGCCCATGCCCGCCGCCCGCAGCTTGCGCCCCCCGGACGTCCGCGGCGGGATCCGCAGCGCGATCGTGCCCCAGGGCGTGGGCACGTCCACCTTCGCCCCCTCGATCGCCTCGGCGAGCGTCACCGGCAGCGTCACCTCGAGCGTGTCGCCGGAACGCCGAAACACCGGATGCGGCTCGATGTGCACCTCGAGCAGAAGATCCCCGGCGGGGCCGCCGCCGCTGCCCGGCAGGCCCTGCCCGCGCAGCCGCATCCGCGCGCCGTCGGGGATGCCCTGCGGGATCGTGACCGTGATCGTCTCCGCCTTGCCGCCGCGATCGACCCGCACGTCGGTCTTGCCGCCGTCAATCGCGAGCCGAAAGGGAATGTCGATCCGGGCCTGCACGTCCTGCCCGGGCGCCTGGGCGGCCCGGCGCCGCCCCCGGCCCGCGCGGCCGCCGGCGCCGCGGCCGAAGATCTGCTCGAAGCCGCCGGCGCCGCCGAACAGGCTCTCGAGGTCGATCTCTCCACCCCCGGGAAAACCGCCCGCGCCCCCGCCGAAGGGTCCGCCGCCCCAGCCGCCCTGCGGGCCGCCCGCCCCGACGCCCTCGAAGGAGCTCCCGTAGCGGTCGTACATCTCCCGCTTGCTCGGGTCGTTGAGCACGTCGAACGCGTTCTGGACCTTCTTGAACTTCTCCTTCGCGGCGGCGTCGTCGGGATGAAGGTCCGGGTGATACTTGCGGGCGAGTTCGCGGTAGGCCTTGCGGATGTCCTCGGCCGAGGCCGTGCGCGGCACGCCGAGCGTCTCGTAATAGTCCTCCGCCATGCACGCGATCCTGGAACTTTCGGGCCCGAGCCTCGAGGCCTCGATTTTAGGTCGCCGGCCCGGGCGGCGGAAGTGGATCGTGTGGCCCGCTCAGCCCGCGCCCGACGCCTCGCGGGGTTCTGCCGCCGGAACCTCGGACGGCTCGGCCAGGAACTCCTGCTGGCAGCGACGGGCCGGCTCGCCCGCGCCCGGATGGAGCAGATGAAACTGCCCCGCGGCGTCGAGCACGCGGGCCCGCGTGTTGTCGGCGAGGTAGACCGGCACGATCTCCTTGAGCACGCGGCCGGCGAGTGCCGGGTCGAGCACCGGAAACATCACCTCCACGCGGCGGAAGAAGTTGCGGGGCATCCAGTCGGCGCTCGACAGGAACACGCTGGCCTCCTCGTCGGGGCCGAAGACGTAGATCCGGCTGTGCTCCAGGAACCGGTCCACGACGCTCCGCACCCGGATCGTCTCGCTGAGGCCGGGCACCCCCGGCCTGAGGCAGCAGATGCCGCGGGCCACGATGTCGATCGGCACGCCCGCCTGGCTGGCCTGGTAGAGCGTTTCGATCACCCGATGGTCCACCAGCGAGTTGAGCTTGGCGAAGATCCGGGCGGGCAGTCCTGCCAGCGCTCTGCGTGTCTGTTCCTGGATCAGTTCGATCGTCCGCCGGTGGAGGTTGTCGGGCGCCACGATCAGCCGCTGCCAGGCATGCCCCTGCGAGTAGCCCGTGAGCAGGTTGAACAGCGCCGAGGCGTCCTCGGCGACCGCCTCGTCGGCGGTGAACAGGCCGAGGTCGGTGTAGAGCAGCGCCGTCGTCGGGTTGTAGTTGCCCGTGCCGAGGTGCACGTAGCGCCGCAGGCCGCTCCCTTCCTGCCGCACCACGAGCGACACCTTGCAGTGGGTCTTGAGGTCGAGGAACCCGAACACCACGTGCACGCCCGCCCGCTCCATCTGCCTGGCCCAACTGACGTTGTTGGCCTCGTCGAAGCGTGCCTTGAGTTCGACGAGCGCCGTCACGTGCTTGCCCGACTCGGCGGCGTCGATCAGGGCCCGCGAGATCGGCGAATCACCGCTGGTGCGGTAGAGCGTCTGCTTGATGGCCAAGACCCGCGGGTCGCGGGCCGCCTTGGTCACGAACTCCACGACCGGGTCGAACGACTCGTAGGGGTGATGGAGGAGGATGTCGCGGGACGCGATCGTCTTGAAGAGGTCGTCGGCCGGCCGTTCGAGGCCGTGGGGTGGCCGCGGCGTGAAGGGCTTGTCGTGGAGCCGCTCGAGCCCGGGGAGCCGGTGCAGCTCCCAGAGCGCGGTCAGGTCGAGCGGCCCGTCGATCCGATAGACCTCGCTGTAGCCGCCGCCCGCCTCGGGAGCCCGCAGCCCCTCCTCGTCGATGATCATCGAGGCCAGCCGCTCGTCGGCCTTGGCGGCGATCTCCAGCCGCACCGCCTGCCCCCGCTGCCGGGCCTTGAGGCGGTCCTCGATCAGCCGCAGCATGTCGTCCGACTCCTGCTCCAGGAGTTCGAGGTCGCTGTCGCGGGTGATCCGGAAGGCGGTCCAGGTGTCTACCTGGAAGCCGCCGAAGAGATCGGGCAGCCGGGCCGAGATCACGTCCTCGAGCAGCACGAAGGGCAGCCGGCCGGGGCTGCCGCCGGAGAGCATCACGATCCGCGGCAGCACCTGCGGCACCTGCACGACGGCGAAGAGCTGCTTGGGCCCGAGCCCCTCGGCGCGATGGAGCATGACGCCCAGATACAGCCCGCGGTTGTGGTAGCGGGGCGAGGGATGCGCCGGATCGATGGCCATCGGCGTCAGAATCGGCAGGGCGCGGTCGTGGAAGAACCGGTCCACCTGCTCCCGCTGCTGGCCCTCCAGGTTCGCATACCGCAGGAGCTCGAAGCCCTCCGCCTCGAGCGCCGGCCCCACGCTCTCCCGCAGGCAGCGGTACTGCCGGGCCACGAGTTCCTGCGTGCGGGGGGCGATCGCCTCGAGCTGGGCCAGGGCCGTCATCCCGTCGGGCGAGTAGTCCTGGGGGGCGCTCTCGCCGAAGGCCTGCTCGCGGAGGCCCGACACGCGGACCATGAAGAACTCGTCGAGGTTGGAGCTGAAGATCGCCAGGAACTTGAGCCGCTCGAGCAGCGGGTTTTCCGCGTTCTCCGCCTCCTCCAGCACGCGGAGATTGAACTCCAGCCAGCTGAGCTCCCGGTTGATGAAGCACTCCGGGCCCATGCCCGTCTCGCTCGGCCCGCTCGTCACCGACGCCATGCGTTGCTGGTCTCCACGGCCCGGTCGCCGGGCCAAGCATCACAGTGTAGCCTCGCAGGCGGGGCGGCCCGGTCCGCCGCCTCTCCCTCACGGAATCCTTGCATGGCCGCCGCTCCCACCGACTTCGCGCGGCATGCGGCAGGCGCGCTGGCCGCGCTCCCGCCCGCCTGTCGGCCCTGGGGCCGCGGCTGGTGCGGGGCGCTCGCCGGGATCCTCGAGGCGGCGGCGGCGAAGCCCGGCAACGTCCACCCCGGCGCGTCGTTTCCCGATCTCTCGTTCGCCGACCTCGCCGCCGCCGCGATCGCGATCGCCCCGGCGCTCGACGCCGCCGCCGCCCGGCCGCTCGGCGAGACGGTGCTGGACGCCGTACGGGCGTCGCGGTCGGCCACGCCCTCGAACGCGAACCTCGGCATCGTGCTGCTGCTGGCCCCGCTGGCGGCAGTGCCCGACGACGAGCCGCCTGCGCCGGCCTCGCTGTGCGCGGCGGTGGAGGCCGTGCTCGCGGGGGCCGGCCCCCGCGACGCCGCGCTCGTCTGGGAGGCGATCGCGCTCGCCCGGCCCGGCGGCCTCGGCACCAGCGACCGCTGGGACGTGGCCGGCCCGCCGCCGGCCGACATCCGCGCGGCCATGCGGCATGCCGCCCCCCGCGACGCGATCGCGAGTCTCTGGGCGTTCGGATACGAGCCGCTCGTCGCCGGCCCGGTCGCCGACATCGCGGCGGGCATCGACGACGGGCTTGGGCTCGAGGCGGCGATCGTCCGGGGGCACCTGCGGCAGCTCGCCCGCCGGCCCGACTCCCTGATCGCCCGTCGGCACGGTGCGGACGTGGCCGCGGAGGTCTCGGCCACCGCGGCGGACGTCGTCGCCGCCGAGTCGAGCCCGGCCTGGGAGCCGGCCGTCGCGGAGTTCGATCGCCGACTCCGGCAACCGCGCCGGCTCAATCCCGGCACGACGGCCGACCTGGTCGCCGCGGCTCTCTATATTCTGCTGCGGGACGGGCGGCCGCGGCCGGCGCTGCCCTTCCCCACGCCCCCCCTGCCCCAGGATCAGGCTTCGCCGCCATCACCGCCATGACCGAGCGCTACGAGGTCCAGCTTCGCAAGGCCGTGCACGTCTTCTGCGCGGGCCACTTCATCACGCTCACCGACGACCTCTGCGAGCCGGTGCACGGCCACAACTGGACCGTGGCCGTGGACGTCGAGGGCCAGCCCGGCCCGCACGGGATGGTCGTCGACTTCATCGCCCTGCGCGACGCCGTCACGGCGATCGTCTCCGGCCTCGATCACCGGATGCTGCTGCCCACGGGCAACCGCTTCCTGGAGGTGACGACGGCCGCGGGCCCGCTCGGCGGCCAGGAGGTGACCGTGCGGTTCGACGACCGCCGCTGGGTTTTCCCGGCGGCCGAGTGCGTGCTGCTGCCGGTGGCCAACACCACGGCGGAGTGGATCGCCGCCTGGATCGGCGCGCGGCTGATCGAGCGGCTCGAGGCCACGGGCACGCCCGTCACGGGAACGCTGCGGGTCGCCGTGGACGAGTGCCTCGGCCAGTCGGCCGTCTGGGAGCGCCGGGCCTGATCCGGTTCGAGGACGATTGCGGCGGGAGCGGATCAGACCGGTGGCGGAAGAAGGATGACCCGGTTTCGGCGAAACCGGGCTCCTGGGACGAAACCGGGCTCCTGGGGCGAGACCGGGCTCCTGGGGCGAAACCGGGCTGCAAAAATCGCCTGTGGGTCAGGCTTCGGCCACGACCAGCTTGCCGGCCGCGTCGAGGGAGAGCGCCAGGCCACGGCCGTCCACGCGGATCCGCATCAGGCCGGCCCCGTCCGGATTCCGCTCCACGGCCCCGACGGTGTCGAGCCCGAGGCCGCAGTCGGTGAGGTAGCGGAGAAACTCCGGCGACTGGTCGAGCACCCGCGAGAGTCGGAAGGCCTCCCCGGGTCCGCAGTCGGCCAGCGAGCGGGCGGGCCCCTCCTCGCCCACGTCGAGGCTGTGGGCATCGGCCGGTGGAATCGGGTCGCCGTGCGGATCGACCTCGGGCCGCCCCAGGAAGGCGTCGATCCGCTCCACGAGCAGGTCGCTCACGGCATGCTCGAGGTGCTCCGCCTCGTCATGCACCTCGTCCCACGTCATGTCGAGCGTCCGCAAGAGGAACAGTTCGATGAGCCGGTGGCGGCGGATGACCCGCAGCGCCAGCATCCGACCCGCCCGCGTCAGGGCCACGCCCTCGTAGGGGCGGTGGGTCGCCAACCGTGCCGCGTCGAGCGTCTTGAGCATGCTCGTGACCGTGCCTGGCGAGACGCCGAGGGCGGCGGCGATCTGCCCCGTGCTCGCCGGCCGCCCCTCCTGGGCCGCGGTCAGTTGGTAGATCGTCTTGGCGTAGTTCTCGACGGTCAGGCTGGCCACGGCGCGGCGGCTCCGAAACGGCGGCAGGACGCGGCGTCGTTGCCGAGCACCCACCGCGAGGGCATTATGGTCGAACCTGGAGACCGACGCATGGGCCTGAACGAGCGGGGGTACGAGATCGCCGACGATCTTGTCCACCGCGCCGCCGACATCGCCGCGGCCTGTCACGACCGGGGCGGGGTCCGCGTGCTCGACTGCGGCGTGACGGCACCCGGCGGCGACGCGGCCGGCCTGGGGATGGCTCGAGTGGCCCTCGGCGGCGCCGGCGCGGTGTCGCTGCTCGAGCCCGCGGCGGACGACCCGGTCGTGGCCGCCTGGCCCGATTGTCCCTGGCCCACGATTCGGGTCACGAGCGACCACGCGGTGGCCGCCTGCCTCGCAGCCCAATATGCGGGGTGGAGGGTGTCCGTGCCGGGCTACTTCGCGATGGCGAGCGGGCCGATGCGGGCGGCGATCGGCCGCGAGGATCTGTTCGACGAGATCGGCATGCGGGAGCGACCGGCGGTGGCGGCCGGGCTGCTCGAGGCGTCGAAGCTGCCGCCGGCCGATGTCTGCCGCGACCTCGCGGCGGCGGCGGGGGTCGCGCCGGAACGGCTCATCCTCCTCGTCGCCCGCACCGCCAGTCCCGCCGGCACGCTGCAGGTGGCCGCCCGCTCGCTCGAGACGGCGATCCACAAGCTGCACGAGGTCGGCTTCGACCTTCGCCGCATCAAGGGGGGCGAGGGCACGGCGCCGCTGCCGCCGGTGGCCGCCGACGACCTGGCCGCGATCGGCCGCACCAACGACGCGATCCTGTACGGCGGCAGCGTCGTCCTCGAGGTGACGGGCGACGACGACGAGCTCGCCGAGGTCGGCCCGCGGGCGATCAGCAGGGCCTCGCCCGCCTTCGGCGCGGCGTTCCGCGAGGTCTTCGAGGCTGCGGGCCGTGATTTCTACGCGATCGATCCGGCGCTCTTCGCCCCGGCCAGGCTGGAACTTGTGAACGTCGAGACCGGCCGGCGGCAGGTCTTCGGCGGCGTCGATCCCGCGATCGTGTCGGATTCGTTCACGGCCGGCGGCACCGCCCTGTCTCGATGAGCCGTCGCGCCTGCATTCTCGGCTCACCCGAGGGCTGGCACGTCCGCCGCCTGGCCGCAGCGCTCGGCCGCCGCGGCCTCGAGACCGCGATCGTCCGCTGGCAGGAACTCGCGGCCGGCGTCACCGCCGGCGACGCGGCGTTCGAGCCCCCCGCGTTGGCGACGGCCGACCTGGTCGCCGTCCGCGGCATGCCCGGCACCGCCCCGCCCGAGGCACGGCTCGAGGAGGTGATCTTCCGGATGGACGTGCTCGGCCGACTGGCCGCCGGGGGTACTCCCGTGGTCAACCCGCCGCGGGCCCTCGAGATCGCGATTGACAAGTACCTCTGCCTCGCGCACCTCGCCGCGGCCGGCATCGCCGTGCCCCGCACCCTGGTCGTCCAGGCTCCGGAGGCCGTTCGGCTCGGCCGGCAGCGACTCGGCGGCGTCTGCGTGGCGAAGCCGCTGTTCGGCTCGCGCGGCCGGGGGATCGTGCGGCTCGATTCCGACGCCGCCATCGAGGCGATCCGTCCGGCCGCCGGCGGAGTGTTCTACCTCCAAGAGTTCGTGCCCCATCTCGGCTGGGATGCGCGGGTGTTCGTGGTGGGCGACCGCCTGTTCGCGATGCGGCGCTGGGCCCCGGCCGGCGAGTGGCGGACGAACCTGGCCCTCGGCGGCAGGCCGGAGCGGTTCGACCTGCCGACCGGGTGGGGCGACCTCGCCCGCCGCGCAGCGGCGGCCGTGAACGCCTCGCTGGCGGGAGTCGACCTGCTGCCAGCGAGCGACGGCCGGGTGCTCGTCCTCGAGGTCAACGCCGTGCCCGGGTGGCGGGGGCTCGAGACGGTGGCCGGCCCCGAGGTGGGCGAGGCCGTGGCCGACCACCTCGCCGGGCTAGCGCGAGGCTGACCCCGACCCAGGCGGCCGACGAGCCGCCGGCGCCCGCCTGTGAAACTGGGTAAACCTTCGGGCTTGAGGCCGTTTTCTCCCGGCGTTGCGAACCGGACATTTGGCAAATGAGAAACCGAGCCGGTGCCTCGTTCTTGTGCAGCCCACCCGCTGCCTCCCCTGCAGGCAGCGCTGCCCGATCGTGAGTCAGGCTCCCTTCATTTGCTGCAAGTCGTTTCGTCGCAAGCACTTCATGCTGTCACTTGACGGCCCGCGAAGGGTTTCGCAGACGGCGACCAAGGAACGTCCCACGGCCAGCCGGCACGAATCAAACCCAGAGCGGACGGCCACCGGCCGAAGCTCGCAGCTCTCCATGGAAAGGTTCCCGACATGGCCACCAAGACCGCCTCAGCCCCCCAGTCCGAGGCCCATGCCGCCGCCGCCGTGCTCCAGGTCGCGGAGCGGCTCTACGCCATGAATCCCGAGTGGGTGGTCTTTTTCCGGGAGGTGCTCGGGGTCGACGGGATCGTGCGGCGGACGTTCAGCGATCCCGAGTCGCTGATCCGGTTCGAGTGCTCCCCCCAATACGCCCGGATTCGGGAGATGCTCGACGCCCTGCGCGGCCGCCAGCAGGATGGCCCGGGCGAGCGCGAGGCCCAGCGGGTGGTGACCGTCCGGATGCCCCGCTCCCTGCACGAGACCCTCAAGAACGAGGCCGGCCTGCTGCGGGTGAGCGTCAATACGCTCTGCATCTCGAAGCTGATGAAGCTCCTCGACCAGCAGGACCAGCAGCAACTCGAGTCGGCGCGGGCCGCGGCCAAAGGCAGCGAGACTGGAGCGGACCTGTAAGCCGGGTTCTGTACCCGTCGCCCGCGGGGGGCGGCGGGCAGGCGACCATTTCTCTAGGGCCACGGTTGCCCGTGGCCTCGAGCGGCCTACCCGGAAGTACCACGGGACGGGCCGCCCCGTGTCGCTCGTTGCCGAACGAACTCCTTCCTGCTTGGCCTTGCTCCGGGTGGGGTTTGCCGAGCCAAGCCGGTCACCCGGCCTGCTGGTGAGCTCTTACCTCACCGTTTCACCCTTACCGCCGGGGTCGCCCCCGGAGGCGGTCTGCTCTCTGTTGCACTATCCCTGGCCTCGCGGCCGGTGGGCGTTACCCACCACCCTTGCCCTGCGGAGCCCGGACTTTCCTCCCGCCGCGGGCTCTCGCCCCCGGCCGGCGGCCGTCTGGTCCGCTCCAGTCACTGCACGCTCGAGTGTACGCTCCCCGGCGGGGCCGAGGGCCGCCCCCCACCCGAGTGCCCCGCCAACCGCCGACTTGACCGCGCCGGAGTCGATCCGTACCCTCGCAATTGTGAGGGTTTGGTGAGGGTGCGGGGCGTTCCTGCAGTCACTCCAGTCCCACCAGGAACCCTGACGAACCAAACGGACATGTACGGTGAACTCTTGCCGCTCGGTGGCGGCGACCCCATCCCGCTGCTGAAGC
>JBJTAA010000183.1:0-2678 GCA_046090525.1 Planctomycetota bacterium | reverse complement strand
CGAACAGGAACCGGTTATAGGTTCCGCCGAAGATGTCGGATTCGCGGGCGACCTTCACGAGTTCGTGCCGCGTGGCGTGGCCGATGATGCTGAGATGCGGGTCCGTGGCGGTCCGGGCGGCGTTCTTCGCCATGGTCCGCAGCGTCTTCCCGTCCCAGGCTTCGCGGAGCGTCTGCGACAGGACCGAGTTTTCCCGGTTGCCGGCCTTGAACGCCGACACGAGTTCGGCGCACGTGATGAGCAGCCGCTTATCTTCGACGCCGGGATCGACGACGACGGTCTCGAACTCGTCCGGGCCGCCTCCCTTTTTGGGCACGATCTTCTCGCCCCGGTCGCGGAGCGCGTCGATCACCCCCTCGCCGCTGACGAGGTTCGGCGATTGGCAGGCTTCGGCCCAGAACGGATCGGCGAGGCGAACGCAGTCGGCCACGATGTCGCCGCCGGTTCCTTTTCGGCCGGCGCCGGTGTTGCCGACGACGGCCAGGAACAGGTTCACGTGATGGCGGGTTCGGCCGACGACGTAATGGGGGCCGCGGTGGATCACGTTTCCGAGCGACGAGCAGCGTCGCGGCGAGCGCGACCGGATGGGCCTCGGTCTCGAACTCCACCCGCCGCATGAAGTCGCCGATGATCCCGTGCCCGAGGGCCCGGGCAGGGCGGGGCGGCAGGGCAGGGGCCTCCGGCAGCGGCATCGCCTCGAGGTCGGCGTCGTAGTCGTCGGCCGCGACGGGCGTGATCGGGCCGGCGGCGGGGAACTGGATTGTGGCAGTCTCGGCCACGGCGAACCCGGGCGTGGTGGGCGTGGCGAATGCGTTCCGCACCTGCCGCGGGATGTCGGCCTGGTCGTCGGGCTCGAGGCCGAGCCGGCCGCCGACGGCCATGAGCACGGCGGCGGCTTGGTCGAGTTCCCAGCCGCGGGCGTGCATATCGCGGGCCGCCTCGAAGATGCTGGCGCGGCGGCCTTTGTTGGGGAACAGTCGTCCGTTTTCGACGAGCGCCCGGGCTCCGTCCGACAGCGAGTTCTTCTCGATCGCGATGGCGAGCCGCTCGAGCGGGACCGCCTCGAAGGCCGGCTCCGGGCTCGTCATCGAGAAGATCCCGGCCTCGTAGATCCGATTCGGGTCGCACGCGACGATCTCGACCCGCGGCATCGCCGGCCGGTCGGGTTTGACGTTGCAGAATGGCCCGGGCAGCCTCATCACCTGCTGATGGCTGCAGACGTTCGGGCACGTGTCGAGGGCCTCGGCGAGCCCGCGTTGAATCCGTTTGTGGGTCGCCAGGTCAGGCAGTCGCTCCGCGAGTCGCCAGTAGAAATGCCAGTGGTCGGCGGAGGTCTGGACGACGGCCGTGGCCGGCGGGAGGCCGGCCGCGTCGATCCGGGCCTGGGCCGCGGCGAGCGACAGCCCGGAGTCGAAGTCGGCGACGACGAGCGACCCGGGGAGCGTATCGATCCCCTTGGTCGCGCCCGGGGTCTTCCGCGGGTTCAGACTGAAATAGGGGTTCACCCGAGTCCGGTTCCATGCCATGAGCGTCGGCACGTTTCCGGGCAGGTCGGCGGGCGTCGTCCAGATGGACCCGCCGAGCGTGTGGGGCACGGGCCGGATCTCATAGAGGCCGTCGGGCTCGAGCACGGCGTCGATGAAGTGCCGCAGCCGCTCGACGGCCAGGTCGATCTCGTCGTCGGTGAAGTCGAGGCCGTCAGGCACGGGGCACCGCCTCGCCGGCCGGCGCCGGCATCGTCGTGGTCGTGGTCATGGTTCAGTCCGCAGGAAGGAAAAGAGGAAAAGGCCACCCGCCGGGGCTCGCACCCGGCCGCCGCTCGAGAGGGTGGCGAGGGATCACTCCGCCGGCATCACGGCGTCGACGCGGGTCTTCTTGCCGTCCTGCCCGAGGCCGACCTGGATCATGTAGGTCTTGCCGACGCAGGACTCGAGCGACACGGTCCCCGGCTTGAACTGGCCGCCGAGGAGCGCGGCGATGATCTTGCCGGTCGTGTTGCCGGTGGTGGCGGTCGGCTTGCCGGTCCGGGAAGCGATCTTCCCGGCGTGCTCGCCGACGAGGACCCGGAACTGGAAGACGACCCCTTCGCCGTACTGCGGGTGTGTCGTCTGCTCGACGCCGGTGAACTCCGCCCGGTAGATCCCGGGCGGCGGGCTGGTCGTCTCTTTGACTTCGAAACTGAGCATGGAAAAACCTTCAACTAGATCGCCGGCTTGGTGAGCGTCACGGTGCGGCGAGGCCGTGGCGTTTGCCCTCGATGTCGATCGAGGGAAGGTCGGTCGGTCAGCGGGGCCGTTCCTTAGCCGGGCGAGCCGGCGAAGGCGATCCGGTCACGAACGTGAGCAGGTCGCTTCCGAGCACGTAGTTACGCCGGCCGCAGCGGTGAACCTTGAGGCCGCGGCGCCGGGCGGCCCGGACGGCGTGAGCACCCCAGCCGAGACGGGCGGCCGCCTCCGGCAGCGTGTAGAGCGCGTCGGCGACGACGGCCCCGGGCGGAGCGTATTGCGGATGGCGGTCGGAAGCGGGCAGGTTGGCTTTGCGGAGCATCGCGTGACCTTTGTGGTTTGGGTGGCGATCGGCTGGCGATCACCGTCACAAAGGAACGCTGCGGCGCATCATCTGCCGGGTTTGTTGCGCACCCGGTCGGCGCGGCACCGCAGGAAAACAGGGGCCTGGTC
>JBJTAA010000182.1:0-2146 GCA_046090525.1 Planctomycetota bacterium | reverse complement strand
CGAGTTCGCCGCGTCGTCGCCAACGCAGATCTTCACGCAAGTGACCACGGCTGGTGCCACCGGTGGTGGCGGGGCCGTGAATCAGAGCTTCCCGCTCACGACGACCACGATCACTGCCAACAGTCCGCCACCGGACCATCTGATTTCCCAGAAGCTGACCCAGCAGTACTCGACCAGGATCCAGAGCGGGGCCGCGAGTTTCATCGTCCGGCGGGCTTTGGGGCGGCGGGGCAGCGGGTCGACTGTCCGCTTCTCGCTCGGCCCCCGTTTCCTGCAGTTCGAGGATCGCTTTCACATCGGCTATGAGAGCAACCAGTACGCCTTCAATCAGGGGCCGACGAGTGGCACCAGCGGCCAGGGGGTGAACATCAGCACGCCGGGAGCGGGCGGGCAGCAGGGGCAGGCTGCTGGTGGCGCCGGTGGGGCCGCCGGCGGTGCGGGTTTTGGCGGTGCGGGCATCGGTGGCGCGGCCAACACCACGCTGGCGACGTCGTCGGCCGGCGATGTGCTCGGCATCGGCGGCAGCGACACCCTGACCGGCCAGGGCCCCGGCTCGCCCTTGCAGACGGGGGCTTGGGCGACCGACGTCTTCAACAACATGGTCGGTCCCGAGATCGCGCTCCTGATGGAGAGCGACGTGGGCCGCTGGACGTTCCTAACGGAGCTCAAGTTCACGGCGGGCCTGAACTGGCAGAACAACCTGTATCGCGGCTCAAACTTCCCCAACTCGATCGGCGCCGACTACCTGCGGGCCACCTTCAACCCCTCGACCACGGCCTCGAGCAACGGCCAAGGGAACAACCCGGTGTCACTCCAGCCGCCGCCGCTCTTCCTCCAGATCTACGGCGTGGGGCAGAACAACGCGACCAACGACGTGGAGCACAACTTCGTCTTCACGCCGATCGGCGAGTGGCGGTTCGGCGGCCGCTTCAAGGTGAGCCAGGCGGTGACGCTGCACGCGGGCTACACGGGCATGGTGCTCGGCAACATCGCCCGGGCCTCGTCCAACACCGCCTACAAGAGCGTCGAGAAGCCGACGACGTATGCGGAGGTGCGCGACCCCAGCCAGCCGTCCAGCATCACCAATCCCTGGGTCGTGAAGACGACCGGTCCCGCGCCGGCCAACCCGGCACCCGGGGCGATCTACACGGATCCCACCAGTCCCTACTACCGGGCAAATCCGATCTACAACCAGATCGGGCCATCCGGTTCCGTGGCGCAGGAAGTCGTGTTCACCAATGGCGTCGACTTCGGTGTCGAGATCAGATATTAGACGGCGTCGCGGCCATCCCTGGCCCGCGAAGCCTTGGCTCAGCGGAGGGGCGGCGAGTCACCGTCCAAGGCCGCGATCCAGTCGCCCGTGGCGCCGCGGATCGCGGCCAGCTTTCCGAGCCGGGCGACCAGCGGCTGCCAGAGCGGGGCGTCGGCCGTCACCTCGACCGGCTGCGGCAGTGACACGGGGAGGCCGGCCGAATCGACCTGGGCGAAGCCGAACAGGCCGTCCATCCAGGGGAGCGTGTGGCCGTCGAGCGGCATCCCCACCACCCCGGCCACGAGGTAGCCCCGCTTCGCCTGGAGCACCGCGCCGCGGATCTCCACCAGGGCGCCCACCGGCACGCTCCGGCGGCACTCGAGCGACAAGACCCGCCTGAGCATCAGGTTGCCCTCGGGGCCCGCCGCCCGGCAGGCGGTGGCGTAGGCGCTCTCGAGTGCGTATCGCAGCAGGCTGCCGGCATAGAGCGTGCCGTGGTGGTTGGCGTCGGCGGGCAGGACGAGCCGGTGGGAGGTGGTTTCGGCGGCGGGCATAGAGCCGCGTTATAGGAGGAAACGCCGAAAGCGGAAAGCCGTAGGGGCCCAGGAGTCCGGTCACGCCGTGACCGGATCAGACAGGGTGCGGCGTCAACGCTGACCCGGTTCCGGCGGAACCAGGCTCCTGGACCAAACTCAGCCGGCCCGGCGGGCGTAGCCGGGGTCGATCTTGGCGAGTTCCTCCTGCATCGCCTGAATCGTCCGCCGGATCTGGTCGGGCGTGTGGCGGGAGGTGATGAAAAACCGCAGCCGGGCCGCCTTCTCCTCCACGGCCGGATAGAGGATCGGCTGCACGTTGATGCCCCGGCCGAAGAGCGCCCGCGAGAGCCGCAGCGCG
>JBJTAA010000181.1:0-14729 GCA_046090525.1 Planctomycetota bacterium | reverse complement strand
GGCGTGGACGTGGTCGTGATGGACATCAAGCTGCCGGGCATGTCGGGGATCGAGTGCGCGCGGCGGCTCAAGGAGCGCTGCCCGGACATCGCGATCCTGATGCTGACGGTGTATGACGAGACCGACCTGATCTTCGACGCCCTGCGGGCCGGGGCCGGCGGGTATCTGCTCAAGCGGGCCGCGACGACCGAGCTCGTGCAAGCGATCAAGGACGTGCTCGACGGCGGCGCACCGATGACGGCCCACGTGGCTCGCCGCGTTGTCGACTACTTTCGCGAACCGCTGCGGCCGCCGGCCGCCGGCTCCAAGGCCGGCGTTACGGCCGGCGAGCGACTCGCCGAACGGCTCACAGAACGTGAACAGGAAGTCCTCGAATCGCTGGCGCGAGGCTACAGCAACCGGGAGATCTCCGACCTGTTTGCCATCAGCGTGCCGACGGTCCGCACCCATCTGCGGAGCATCTACTCCAAGCTCCACGTGCGGTCTCGGACGCAGGCGGCCCTGAAGTATCGCGGGCGGTCCTGAGACGCCATCGACGGCGGCCGGCCCTCGTCCGGCGCCTCAATAACCGGCGAACGTGGTACAACCTGCGGCGTCGTCCGAACCACCTTTCTCTCCCCGGGGAGCCTGAGCCTCATGGCCAAGAAGAAGCCTGTGAAGAAGACCGCCGCGAAGAAGACCGCGCCGCGGAAGCCCGCGGCCAAGAAGCCCGCCGCGAAGCAGGCCGCCGCCAAGAAGCCCGTCGCCAAGAAAACCTCAGCCAAGAAACCCGCCGCCAAGCAGCCGCCGGCCAAGGCGTCGGCCGGCCCGGCCTGGCCGAAGGAGGGGAGCAAGGCGCCCGACTTCACGGCCACGGCCCATGACGGGACGAAGGTCACGCTCGCCGCGCTCAAGGGGCGGCCGGTCGTCCTCTACTTCTATCCCAAGGACGATACCCCCGGCTGCACGGTGGAGGCCTGCGGCTTCCGTGACGCCCACGCCCAGTTCGGCCGGCACAAGGCGGTCGTGCTCGGCGTCAGCCCCGACTCGCCCCGCAGCCACGAGAAGTTCCGGACCAAGTTCAAGCTGCCCTTCACCCTGCTCGCCGACGAGCGGCATGAGCTGGCCGAGAAGTACGGCGCGTGGCGGGAGAAGAGCATGTATGGGAAGGCCTTCATGGGCATCGCGCGGAGCACGTTCGTGATCGACGCCGCCGGCCGGATCGCGAAGGTGTTCACAGGCGTGAAGCCGGAGGGGCACGATCGGGAGGTGCTGGCGGCCGTCGCGGCACTGCGATGAGCAACGCGGGTCGGCACGCTCCCGGGCCGACCGCCGGGGAGCCGGCGACGGCGGCCGAACTCGCGACACTCTGGCGGCTGGCGCGACGGCTGCACGAGTGCGAGTCGGTCGCCGTCGCCGAGGCGGCCGCCCGCGCGGCCGCGGCCGGCCACGGCTCGCCCGCGATGGAGCGGGCGATCGCCGACACCGTCCGCCCCGCGCTCGAGAACATCCGCGAGCGGGAGCGGCTCCGGTCGCTCGCCATCCACGACCCGCTCACCGGCCTCGCCAACCGCCGCTTCCTGGAGGAGGAGCTCGGCCGGCAGATCGAACGCCAGGCCGCCGCCGGCCGGCCGCTGGCCGTGGCCCTCATCGACCTCGACCACTTCCGCGACTACAACCGCCGGCACGGTCATCTCGCGGGTGACCTGGCGCTCACGTCGCTCGCCGGGCTGCTGCAGGGCTGCCGGCGGGAAGGCGACGTGCCCTGCCGCTACGGCGGCGACGAGTTCGTCCTGATCATGCCCGACGCGACGGCGCCCGAGGCCGGGGCGAGGCTCGAGCCGCTCCGCGACCGCCTGGCCGAGGCGGCGGTTCAGCACGAAGGCCGGCGGGTCGAGCCGGTCACCGCGTCGATCGGCGTGGCGGAGTGCCCCGCCGACGGCGGCGGGCTGGCCACGCTGCTCGCGGCGGCCGATGCCGCGATGTATGCCGCCAAGCAGCGCGGGCGAAACCGCATCTGCCTCGCCCGGGACGCCCGTCACGAGGCGTGACTCGGGGTAGACTCTGGGCGTTTCGCCCGCCCCCTCGACCGCCAAGGAGCCGACCGATGCCGCCTGCGGACGGCCAGGGCCCCATCTTCCTCAACGCCACCGACTACGACCTGCCGGAGCCGCTCCCGCAGGGGCTCGCGAAGTACACGAACTTCCGCGAGATGGCCCGGGGCGGTTCGGCGATGCTCCGGACCTGCTTCGACCGGATCACCGGCCGCACCGTGGTGATCAAGACGCTGCTGCCGGAGTATCGGCGGGACGAGAAGGAGAATCGGCGCCTGCTCCGCGAGGCCCGCGTCACCGCCCAGCTCCAGCACCCCAACACGGTGCCCGTCTACGAGATCGGCCGGGACGAGGTGGAGGGGCTGTATTTCACGATGAAGCGGGTCTCGGGCGAGAACCTGTTCGAGATCCTGAAGCGGATCGCCCGCGGCGACCCGGCGACGGTCGCCGCCTTTCCCCTCCGGCAGCGGCTGGAGATCGTCGAGGGAGCGGCGCAGGCGCTGATGTATGCCCACGCCCGGGGCGTGATCCACCGCGACGTGAAGCCCGAGAACATCTGGGTGGGCAACTTCGGCGAGGTGATCCTGCTCGACTGGGGCGTGGCGAAGGTCTGGGGGCAGCCCGACGACGGCCCGCAGCAGCACGCGCCCCCGCGGCGGGCGCCGGCGCCGCTCCAGGAGATCACGATGGCGGGCGACCGGCCCGGAACGCCGCTCTACATGTCGCCCGAGCAGGTCAACGTGAACCGGGGGGTGATCGACGAGCGGAGCGACATCTTCAGCACGGGCGTGGTGCTCTACGAGGTGGCGGCGATCCGCGAACCCTTCCGGGGGCGGGTGATCCAGGAGACGTTCGAGAACATCATCCACGACACCCCGCCGCCCCCCTCCAAGGCGAGCCCCGGGCAGGGCATCCCCGCCCGGCTCGACGAGGTCGTGATGAAGGCCATCGCCAAGAATCCCGCCGACCGCTATCAGACGATGCGGCAGATGATCGAGGCCCTGCGGCAGGTGGAGTGCGGGGAGGAGCGGAGGCCCGCTGCTCCATAGGGTGCACGAGGC
Source organism: Planctomycetota bacterium (assembly GCA_046090525.1). Classification (GTDB taxonomy): domain Bacteria; phylum Planctomycetota; class Planctomycetia; order Pirellulales; family UBA1268; genus QWPN01. Next base: position 11,635 of record JBJTAA010000181.1, on the reverse strand, counting down.
CGTCCGATGTGCCGGAAATCGCCCTGATTCCAAGCCCGTACGTGCATTTCACGGCGGCCGATCTGGGGCGGTTGGCTCGGCCGCGTCGAGGTCGACGGATCCGAGATCGGATCGCGTCACGTCATGTCACCCCAGGATTCGAGGGTGCGTTGTTGCCGCTCCCCTAGAAAACCAGTACCGTACGCCGTCCCCCGAAGCCTTCATGCCATGTCAACGTGGGAGCATTCGATGACGCGCCAGGTCGTGATGCCGCTGGCCCTGCTGGGTGTCGCCGCCTCCTGTGCCGCGGCGGCACCGCCGACTGTTGATCGCACGCTCGAGGCCGAGCATGGCGTCGTCTGCCGGCTGCCGGACGAGCGGTTCGGCTATTTCGGCTGGCCCACCGTCGCGCGGATGGACGACGGTCGGCTCCTCGTCGTCAGTTCCGGCCTGCGGGCCGGGCACGTCTGCCCGTTCGGCAAGACCGTGCTCCACGAGAGCAAGGACGACGGCCGCACGTGGTCGGAGTCGCGGGTGATCCAGGACTCGCTGATCGACGACCGCGATGCAGGCGTGGTGAACCTCGGGGGCGAGTCGCTGCTCGTGTCGTGGTTTCGCAGCGATACCCGGCGGTATGCCACGCAAGGCTGGATTCCGGCCGCCGAACGAGAAACATGGGTGTCCGTCTTGAAGGACTGGACCGACGCGATGGTCGAGCCGCTGGTCGGCTCGTGGGCGATGCGGTCCGACGACGGCGGAAAGAAGTGGGGCGAACCGGTGAGAGTGCCGGTCTCCGCGCCCCACGGACCGATCAGGCTCGCCACCGGCGATCTGCTCTATGTCGGCAAGCCGTTCGGTACCTGGGGGGACATGGAAGTCGGTCAGATCGCCGTGGCGCGGTCTGGCGATGGCGGCACGTCTTGGAGGCTCGTGGGCCGGATTCCGGTGGCCCCGCGGACGACCGCGGCCAACTACCACGAGCCGCATGTCGTGGAGCTGCCCTCGGGCCGGCTGGTGGCCGCGATCCGGGTCGAGGAAAAAAGCGGGCGTTCCGGGCTGCCGCCGTTCACGATCATGCAGAGCGAGTCGGCCGACGGCGGTGCGACCTGGTCGATCCCGCGGTGGGTCGGCTTCAAGGGCTCGCCGCCGCATCTCCTCAGGCATTCCTCGGGCGCGCTCGTCATGACCTACGGATACCGGCAAGGACCCTGCGGCCAGAGAGTCGCGATCAGCCGCGACGACGGCAAGACCTGGCAGGGCGACTGGATCCTGCGTGGCGACGGCCCCGACGGCGACCTCGGCTATCCCTCGACCGTCGAACTGGCCGACGGCAGCCTCTTCACCGTCTACTATCAGAAGATGGCCAAGGGGGAGAAATGCTCGCTGCTCTGGTCGAAGTGGAAGCTGCCCGCCGCCGAGCCGGCGCCGCCGGTTGCGATCGGCTCCCGCCGGGAGCTGTTCGTCGATCGCAGTCTCATCGACACGCTCAACGGCGCGACGCTCGAGCTCCATGAGCCCGTTTCGGCCGGCACGGCGATCGCGATCGACAAGCCCTGGGAGGGGCCGGCCAACTTCGGCATGTCGGTGATCGAACTCGACGGCCGGCTGCTCATGTATTACCGCGGCTGGCCGGCCGACGACCCCAAGGACGAAAACGGCGTCGGCTGCGTGGCCGAAAGCCGCGACGGCGGGGCGACGTGGACGAAGCCCGCGCTCGACCTCGTGAAGCGGCCCGACTGGCCGGCCAACAACATCATCGCCACGGTGGACGGCGAGCCGGGGTTTTCATTTCCCTGCGCCCCCTTCGTCGACACGCGGCCGGGCGTGCCGAAGAACGAGCGGGTGAAGATGATCGAGAGCGTGCCGGTGAGCGGCGAGAAGCACACGGCCATGAATGACCCCAAAGGCCCCAAGCGGCTCGTCTTCTGGGCGTCGGCCGACGGCTATTCGTTTCGGAAGCTCGATCCCCAGCCCGACTTCGTGAGCGACCTGCCCAACTCGTTCGACGGCGGCAACACGATGTTTTGGAGCGCGGCGGAGGGGCAGTACGTGCTCTCCTATCGCTGTTGGGACGGCGGTCGCAGCATGGCCCGCACCACGTCGACGGACTTCATGACGTGGACGAAGCCCGTGCCGATGACCTACGGCGACTCCCCCCGCGAGCAGTTCTACGTCAACAACACGCAGCCCTACTTCCGCGCGCCGCACCTGTATCTGGCGCCCGCCGCGCGGTTCATGGAGGGGAGGCAGGTGCTCGACGAGAAGCGGGCCGAGGCGGTGGGGCTCCAGCGGGCCGGCCCGCACGTCTACTTCCAGGACTGCTCCGACGCCGTGCTGCTGACGAGCCGCGCGGGCGCGACCGTGTATGACCGCACGTTCATGGACACGTTCATCCGGCCGGGCCTCGGTGACTCCAACTGGGGGTCGCGGACGAACTATCCCCTGACGGGCATCCTGCCGGCCGGCGACCGACAGATCCAGCTCTTCGTCACGCGGAACTACATGCAGCCCACCTGGCACATCGAGCGGCTCCTCCTGCGGACCGACGGCTTCGCGTCGCTCTCGGGGCCGTGGGCCGGCGGCGAGATGGTCACGAAGCCGCTCACGTTCCAGGGCTCCGCGCTCGAGATCAACTACCGCACCGGCGCCGCGGGGAGCGTGCGGATCGAGATCCAGGATGCCGATGGCACGCCGCTGGCCGGCTTGACCGCCGCCGACTGCCCCGAGATCATCGGCGACGAGATCGAGCGGGTGGTGGCCTGGAAGGCGGCCGAGGGGAAGTCGCCGGCTGATCTGGGGAAGCTCGCGGGCAAGCCGGTGCGGCTGCGGTTCATCCTCGCCGACGCCGACGTCTTCTCGTTCCGCTTCCGCTGAGCGGTGCCACCTGCCCCCCTTCGGCGAGGCCCCATCGGAGCGAGAATCCGGGGGTGGTCGCAACCAAGGGAGGGCGACAAAAGTCGCCGCTTCGCGGCCCTTCGGATTGTCGCCGGGGCGAGGATACGCCCAGGGCTCCTCGAGCGTTCGCCGACCCCCTCACCTCGCTCTCTCAGCTTCCGGCGTCGTCGCTCGAGCGATCGTGAATCAGCTCTGAAGAGGAGGAGGCGTGGCGGAATTTTGAGGCGGCGACGTGATCGTCGTGCCCCTTCCGTGCACCGATCTTCGGTCGAGCAAGCGTCGGCCCGCCGTCGTGCTCGCGACGTTCGCACGTGGCTCTCAGACGAGTCACGAAAAGGCCCCCGCGGCTCGCGCCGCGGGGGCCCAGAGGAAACGCGGATCGTCACGCCAGCCGGCTACCGCATCGCAGCCGTGGCTTCCTTGACCGTCTTGATGATCGCGGCGGCCACCTTGTAGGGGTCGGCGTTGGAGGCCGGCCGCCGGTCCTCGAGCCGGCCCTTCCAGCCGGCCTCGATCGTGCCCACCGGGATCCGGATCGAGGCGCCCCGGTCGGAGACGCCGTAGCTGAACTGATCGATCCGGGCGGTCTCGTGCTTGCCCGTGAGCCGCTGGTCGTTGTCGGCTCCGTACACGCTGATGTGCCGGTCGATCACGCCCCCGAAGCCCTCGCAGATCTCGGTGAACACGTTCTTGTCACCGCAGGTCCGCATCAGGCCGTTGGAGAAGTTGGCGTGCATGCCCGAGCCGTTCCAGTCGAGTTTGCCGAGCGGCTTCGGGTGCCACTCGATCGCATAGCCATAGTTTTCGCCGATCCGCTCGAGCAGGTAGCGGGCCACCCAGATCTCATCGCCCGCCCGCTTGGCGCCCTTGGCGAAGATCTGGAACTCCCACTGCCCCGCGGCCACCTCGGCGTTGATGCCCTCGACGTTCAGGCCCGCCTCGAGGCAGGCGTCGAGATGCTCCTCCACGCAGGGGCGGCCATGGGCGTTCTCGGCGCCGACCGAGCAGTAGTAGGGGCCCTGCGGTGCCGGATAGCCGCCCGCCGGGAAGCCGGGGGGATTGTTGTTCTTCGTGCACCAGAGGAAATACTCCTGCTCGAAGCCGAACCAGAAGTCCTCGTCGTCGTCGGAGATGGTGGCCCGCGCGTTCGTGACGTGGGGCGTGCCGTCGGGATTGAGGACCTCGGTCATCACGAGGTAGGCGTTCTTGCGGCCCGGGTCGGGGAAGATCGCGACCGGCTTGAGCAGGCAGTCGGAGTCGTGGCCGGTGGCCTGCTCCGTGCTCGAGCCGTCGAAGGACCACATCGGGCAGTCCTCGAGTTTGCCGCTGAAGTTCTTCTCGATCCGCGTCTTCGACCGCAGGCTCTGGGTGGGCTTGTAGCCGTCGAGCCAGATGTACTCAAGCTTCGCTTTCGTGCTCATGAATGGAGTCGTCCTTGCGTGCAAAAAGGGAGGGAACCGAATCAAACAGCCCATCGACCGCAGGACGGCACGACATCGATCTGCGTGAGGCCGGACGAGTCCGGGCGAGCACCCCGGAGAAGCCCCGGCACCACACAGCCGCCTCGTCGGTGTCTGGTCGGCTTCTGGACGCTCGCTCCACGGAGCAAATGGCGTGCCACCAGAGACCGTGGCTGCAAAAGTACGAAAAATACGGGTTTTGGGTTCAGGTCGCCCCTCGTCTGCCGCCCGGGAGCGCGGCAGACGGGGGCCGCGATGCCGAAAAACACGGCAGCGGCCGTGCGCACGGGAACGCGGTCGCTGCGGGCGTTTCGAGCCCCGCGCGTCGTGCTCAGCGGCCCCGCCGATGGCCGGCGTAGTCGCCATCGGGAATGACGGGTGCCCGACCCGGCGCACGGTTGTAGAGATAGGCCCAGGCATCGCGGCGCGTGCCGTCGGCCAGCGTGGCCTCGACCCGCTCGCGGCGAAAGAGTGATGTGGCCCCGCCGCACTCCTCGTAGGCGTCGATGGCCGCCAGCCGCTCGTCATCGGTGATGCGCAGCAACTCACCATGGACGCGGCTGGGGCCGGGAACCAGGCCCGGATACGCACCCAGGTCGTGGAGCGTGCCGGGGACGGTGGCAGCGCCGACGACCTCGAGGTCGCCCGTGAGCGTCCGGGGCAGGCCGCGGGCGAGCCCCGGGCGGAGCGTGCCGTACACGAACAGCAAATCGGGTGTGGGGGGCATGGCGAGCCGGCGAACCGTTCCGCGTCAGGGCGGAGCGCATGATGGATGGTCCGGATTGTAGGTCGCTTCCCGGCGACGCGTTGCGGTAACAAGCCCCTGGAAAGCTGAACGGCCCGCCTTCCCCCGTTCCTCGATCCCGCGGCGGATCGTGCCCGCAGTTGGTGTCGGCCCCGCCTTCCGCCGATAATCCTGCCCATGTCCGACCACGCCACCGTCATCGACCCTGCCGCCCGGGGCGGCCGCCCGCCATGGAATCCCGGCCGCGACCTCACCGGGCGGCTCCTCTTCCTCGGCACCGGCACGAGCGTGGGCGTGCCGCTGGTGGGCTGCGGCTGCGACACCTGCCTGCGGGGCGGCCCCAAGGACGTCCGCACCCGCACGAGCATCCTCGTCGGCCTGCCCGCGGGCCACCTGCTCGTCGACACCACGCCCGACCTGCGGTCGCAGCTCCTGCGGGAGGGCATCGGTCGGGTGGACGCCGTGCTCTACACGCATGACCACGTCGATCACGTGTATGGGCTCGACGACGTCCGCCCGCTCTGCTTCCACTCGGGCCGGCCGATGCGGGTGCTCTGCGAGGAGCCGGTCGAGCAACGCATCCGCCGCGCCTTCGACTACGCCTTCTCGTCCGCTCCGCCGGCCGGCGGAGGCGTGCCGAAACTCGACTTCGCGCGGATCGGCACCGACCCCTTCGAGATCCTGGGCGCTCGCGTGGTGCCGCTGCGGCTCACGCACGGCCCTTACGACGTGCTCGGGTTTCGGTTCGGCCGGATCGCCTACTGCACCGACACCAGCGGCATTCCCGAGTCGACCTGGCCGCTGCTCGAGGGCCTCGACGTGCTCGTGCTCGACTGCCTGCGGCCCTCCCGGCATCCGACCCATCTGTCGGTGGAGGAGGCCCTCGCCATCGCCGCCCGCGTGGGGGCCAAGCGGACGCTCCTCACCCATCTCTCCCACGAGCTGCCCCACGACGCGACCAATGCCAGCCTCCCGGCGGGCGTGGAACTCGCCTACGACGGCCTCGAACTCCCGCTGTCGGAGCAGGGAGCGTGAGGAGTCCGGTCACGCCGTGACCGGATCACACGAGGCGTCGTGTTTTCGCTGACCCGGTTCCGGCGGAACCGGGCTCCTGAGGGGCGGCTTGCCTCGCAGCCGCAGGCTGTTGGCGATCACGGAGAGCGAGCTCAGCGTCATCGCCGCGGCGGCCAGCATCGGGCTCGTCACGTGACCGACAAGCGGGTAGAGCGCGCCGGCCGCGACGGGGATCGCCAGCACGTTGTAGAGAAAGGCCAACGCCAGGTTCTGCCGCACCACGCGCATGGTGTCGCGGGCGAGGTCGAGGGCGCGGGGCAGGGGGGCGAGGCCGCCGGAGAGGAGCGTGACGTCGGCCGTCTCCAGGGCCACGTCGGCCCCCGACCCCATCGCGATGCCGACGTCGGCGGCGGCGAGCGCCGGCGCATCGTTGATGCCGTCGCCCACGAAGATCACGCTGCCGCGGCCTTCATCGCCCGCCCGCCGCGCGGCCACGAGCGCTGTGACGCGGGCCGCCTTGTCGGCCGGCGAGAGGCCGCCGTCCGCGGTCGCGATGCCGAGCGCGGATGCCACCGCCCCCGCGGCCGCCGGCGCGTCGCCGGACAGGAGCTCCAGCGTCAGCCCCCGGGCGGTGAGATCCGCGACGACGGCCCGGGCCTCGGGCCGCGGCTCGTCGGCGATCCTGAACCAGCCGGCGGGCTCGCCCCCCACCGCCAGGAACTCGACCGTGCCCGGAGTGCCGGCGCCGGTCGGTGACGCGACGTCGACGCCCTCGTTCCGCAGGAACCGTTCGCTGCCGACCAGCACCGCCCGCCCCGCGACCGTGCCCCGCACGCCCAGGCCGATCACGGCCTCGACGTCGTGGGCCGCCGGCGCGGCGATCCCCGCGGCGGCCGCGGCCTCGGCGGAGGCCCGGGCGAGGCCGTGCTCGCTGCCGGCCTACACCGCGGCCGCGGTGGCGAGCAGCCCCCGCAGCGGCTCGGCCGTGAAGTCGGGCGGCCCGGCGGATGGCGCGGCGTCGGCGCTCCCGGCCGCCACGATCCGCGGCCGTCCCTGCGTGAGCGTGCCCGTCTTGTCGAACACGATCGCGCCGGCCGCCGCGAGTCGCTCGACGGCCGCGGCGCTTCGCGCGAGGATGCCCTCCCGCGCAGCTCGGCCGATCGCCACCGTCATCGCCAGCGGGGTGGCCAGCCCGAGGGCGCAGGGGCAGGCGATCACGAGCACGCTCACCGCCGACAGGAGCCCCAGGGCCATCCGCGGCTCCGGGCCGAACGCCACCCAGCCGAGAAACGTCGCGACCGCGACGCCGAGCACGATCGGGACGAACCAGGCCGACACGCGATCGGCGAGTTGCTCGATCGGCGCCCGCCGGGCATGGGCCTCACGGACGAGCCGCGTGATCCGGGCCACGAGCGAATCCCCGGCCACCGCCGTGGCCTCGATCACGATCGCGCCGGTGCCGTTGATGCTGCCGCCGAGCATGCGGTCGCCCGGCCGCTTGGCCACGGCGAGGGGCTCGCCCGTCAGCAGCGACTCGTCACAGGCGGTCGTGCCCTCGCGGATGGTGCCATCCACCGGGATCCGCCCGCCGGGCTTCACCCGCAACAGGTCGCCCACGCCGACGGCCGCCAGCGGGATCGTCTCGGGCACGCTCGGCGTCTCGCCCGCCGCCGTCGCCCCGTGGCAACAGCTGGCCACCGGCAGGGAGGGGCCGCCGCCCGCCCGGCCCACCCGCTCGGCGGTGGGCGGGGAGAGATCCATCAGCGCACGGATCGCGGCGGTCGTGCCGCGGCGGGCACGGCTCTCGAGCAGCTGCCCCACGAGCACGAGCACCACGATCATCCCGGCCGATTCGAACGACACCGGCACCGTGCCATCGGCCGCCCGGAAGGCGGCGGGGAAGATGCCCGGCGCGATCGTGGCCATCGCGCTCGAGGCCCAGGCGGCAAGCACGCCGAGCGTGATCAGCGAGAACATGCCGGGGCGGCCGCTGCGAAACCCCGCGATGCCGCCGGCCAGGATCGGCAGGCCTCCCCAGAACACGATCGGCGTCGCGAGCGCGAACTGGATCCAGTGCCCGATCCGGCCGCCCAGACCGACCTGCTCGAACCAGGCGCCGACCGCGTGGCCGCCGAGCCAGTCGGGGAGCAGATGGCCGAGCATCGGCCCCATCGCCACCACCAGCAGCAGGCCGCCGAGGGCGGCCGAGATCGCCAGTCGCCGCCGCTCGCGGGCCTGGGTGACCGCCGCGCCCGCCGCCTGGCCGACCGGTTCGAGCGGCATGCCGCAGAGATCACAGCTGCCGGGGCTCGCCCGGGCGATCTCGGGATGCATGGGGCAGGCCCAGCCGAGCTCACCGATGCCGACCTGGGCGCAGCAGGGCTTCGGGGCCGCGGATGCCGGCGCAGGCTGGATGACGTCAAGCTGCATGCTGAGTCAATCGTACGCAACGGCGGCCCGATGCGTGGCCGCATGGACGTGGCCGCGGGCATCTTGCCCGCGGAATCCGCTCGCCATGCCAACCCGTTCTCGGCGGGAAAGATGCCCGCCGCTACGGCGGCATTTTCGGCGGGCACGATGCCCGCCGCCCGGCCGATCAGACCGCGTGTGACAGCCGGGCCCAGCGGGCGAGCACCTCGGCCGCGGCTCCCGAGTCGAGCGCCGCTTCGGCGGCCACGCGGGCCGCGGCTGCGTCGGCTGCCCGACCGGCCGCCACCAGCACGGCCGCGGCATTGAGGACCACGACATCCCGCCGCGGGCCCCGCTCACCGGCGAGCACGCCGCGGATCACCGTGGCGCTCTCGGCAGGCCCCGTCACCTCGAGCTCGGCCAGTTGCTCCGCGGGCTCGATGGCCAGGCCGAAGTCCTCGGGCGTCCACCGAAACCGGCGCACGCCGTCGGCCGTGACGTCGATCACCTCGGTCGGTCCGAACAGGCTCACCTCGTCGAAGGGTTTGGCGGCGAGCACCCCGTTGCGGGCGGCGAGGAAGCCGGAGACGACGAGCGTCCGTCGTGCCCCGAGCAGCCGCGCCGCCTCCGCGATCGGCTCCCGCGCCGCCGGTCGCCCCACGCCGATCACCTGCACGCCCGCCCCCGCCGGATTGCACAGCGGGCCGACCAGGTTGAACACGGTCGGCTGGCCGAGCGACTTCCGCAGCGGGCCCACCCGGGCCATCGCCGGATGGTGGGCGGGGGCGAGGCAGAAACAGATCCCGGCCTCGCGCAGGCAGCGGGCGACGGTCTCGAGCGGCGCGTCGGTCTTGATGCCGAGTTCCCCGAGGACGTCGGCCGAGCCGGTGCGGCTCGAGACCGCGCGGTTGCCGTGCTTGGCCACCGGCTGGCCGGCCGCCGCCACCACGATCGCCGCCGCCGTCGAGATGTTGAACGAGCCCGAGCCGTCGCCCCCGGTGCCGCAGGTGTCGGCCACGAGCGTGCCGGCCGGCAGGCCCGCGTCGAGCGGCAGCATCCTGCCCCGCAGCGCGGCCGCCACACCGGCGATTTCCGGCGCCGTCTCCCCGGCGTCGGCGAGCGCCACGAGCCAGCGGCCGAAGGCGTCGAGATCGACCTCGCCTGCGAGCACGCCTTCGACGAGCCCGCAGACGAGGTCGGCCGACCAACGCTCGCCCCGTTCGAGGGCGGCCGTGGCGGCGTCGAGGTCGATGGGGCGTGTCATGGGGGAGGGCCGAGCGGCAACGCGAAGCCTTGGCGGACAGCCCTGCAGTCTACCGCCGGCCCCGGCCGCGGCGGCCCGGCCGACGATCGATCAGTCGGCCTCGCCCTGGACGGTGAGCACCAGCCGGCGGGGGCCGCCCCGGTCGCGGTGTTCACAGAGATAGATGCCCTGCCAGGTGCCGAGGCAGAGGCGGCCGTCGCTGATCGGCACCGTGACGGCCGCGCCGATCAGGGCCGACTTCACGTGGGCCGGCATGTCGTCGGGCCCCTCGGTCGTGTGCCGGTAGGGAAAGTCCTCGCGGGCGATCGCATCGAAGGCCAGCTCGAGATCCGGCGGCACGTCGGGATCGGCATTCTCGTTGAGGCACAGGCTGGCCGACGTGTGCTGGAGAAACACGTGCAAGAGGCCGACCCGAAACCGCTCGAGGCCGGGCAGGGCCGCCTCGATCTCGGGCGTGATCAGATGAAAGCCGCGGCGGCGGGGGGCGAGCCGCAGGTGCTGCTGGAGCCAGGCCATCGACGACGGTTCCTCGCGGGTGCAGGGGCTCGTGCACGGTAGTGCGGTCGGCCGGCTCTCACAAGCGTCCGGCGAGACCCTGGAACGGCCGGGGCCGCCGGAACCCCCAGCGCCTGCCCCGGGGCCCGGCGGTCGGGTAGGATTTGCCGCGCAGCGATCCACCGCCCCAGTCTGGAATCATCCCGCCTTGCCACCGGTCGAGCCCCGCAAGCTGATCATCGATTGCGACCCGGGGATCGACGACGCCGTCGCGCTCGCGATCGCCCTCTTCGATCCCCGGCTCGACGTGCTCGCCGTCACCGCCGCGGGGGGCAACGTGCCCGCGGAGCAGGCCACCGCCAACCTCCAGGCGGTGGTCACGTTCCTCGACCCGCCGCGGCTGCCGCGGGTGGGGGCCGCCTCGGGCGACGCGCTGCTCGCCGCGGGGCCGGTGAGCGTGCACGGGCCCGACGGGCTCGGCGGCCTCGAGCTGCCGCGGGTGCCGCTGCACGGCGGCCATCCCTCGGAGAAGGTGATCTGGGAGACGATCAAGGCCCATCCCCGGGAGGTGACGATCCTGGCGCTGGGGCCGCTGACGAACCTGTCGCGCGTCCTCAAGCGGGATCCCGGCATCGCGGAACTCGTCGGGGCGATCGTCGTCTGCGGGGGCATGGCCCACGCGGCCGGCAACGCCACCGCCGTCGCCGACTTCAACTTCTTCTGCGACCCGGCAGCCGCGCGGCACGTGGTCGGCGAGCCGGTCACCAAGACGATCGTGCCCCTCGAGACCTCGGGGCAGATCGTCTTCGAGTTCGACCTGCTCGATCGGCTGCCGCGGGAGTTCACCCGGGCCGGCAAGATCCTGCGGCCGATGCTGGCCCACGCCTTCCGCGCCCAGCGGCAGTTGCTCGGCAGCGAGGGCATCCGGCTCCACGACGTGGCGGCGCTCGTGGCGGTCACGAACCCCGAGCTCTTCGAGCGGGAGTCGGTGGCGGCCGACGTGGAGGTGGGCGGCGAGCTGACCGCCGGCATGCTGGTGGTGGATCGCCGCCCGAACCGCCGCCGCGGGCCCAATGCCGACCTCCTGATCGGCTGCGACGCCGCGGCCGTGCAGGACTGCGTGCTGCGGGGCCTGGCGGCCGCCGGCGACGCGACGTAGCCCAGCGTGATCCGGTCACGGCGTGAACGGACTCCTGAGTTCCCAGGAGCCCGGTTCCTCCGGAACCGGGTCTGTGTCGACGCAGCACCCAGCGTGATCCGGTCACGGAGTGACCGGACTCCTGAGTTCCCAGGAGCCCGGTTCCTCCGGAACCGGGTCTGTGCCGACGCAGCACCCAGCGTGATCCGGTCACGGAGTGACCGGACTCCTGAGTT
>JBJTAA010000180.1:0-5409 GCA_046090525.1 Planctomycetota bacterium | reverse complement strand
CCGACCTTGTCCTCCTCGCCCCGGAGCACCCCGAGCCCGTTGACGCCGGGCCGCCGCAGGGCCGCCATCAGCACCAGCGGACTCTTGATCAGCTGCACCTGCGTCTTGCGATAGGCCTCGTACTCGGCGTTGTCACGACCCATGCCGCCGCCGTACATGCCCGACTTGTCGCGCACCCGCAGCCAGGCCACGGCCTCGTAGCCCCGCGGCAGTAAGAGGAAGGTGAGCATGCCGGCGAGCGCGGCGAGGGTGACGCCCAGCACCGTGGCGGGGATCCACCGGCGACGGAAGGCGTGCCAGGCGCGGCGGTAGTCGATGCCGCCCGCGAGCGGATCGGCGGCTGGCGCGAGGGTGCCCGGCATCTGCCCGCCGGAGGCCGGGGCCAGCCCCGTCTCCCGGATCGGTGCGAGCATGCCGGCCCGCGGGTCAGCCGTGGCCGCCGCGGAGTGCGTCGCCTGGTCCGTGCCGTCCCTGGGTGTCTGCTGCTGGTCGCTCATGGTTGCCGCGTGTCACCACCTCCATGCGAACGCCCAGCGAGCCGCTGCGGCCGCCAGCCGAATCTGCATGCCGTCCCGAAACCCTGCCAGGTGCCTGGTCAGACCCTGTCGGAAACTCCAGTTTAACCTATTTTCCCACCGGTGTCGGGCCGCCCGTCGGCCCTGCCCGCCCCGGGAAGCAGCGGAAAACCGGCCGTCTTCGGCCCGCCCGCCGGAGCCGTGCGGCCGGCCGCCGGCACCATCGCCGGCGTGAACTCGTCGGTCACGATCACATACGACAGCAGTTTCATCTCCAGGAAGATGAAGCCGACCGCCACACCCATCATGAGGATGGCCGCCGGCGTGCTGTCGTGAAACTTCTCGGCCCACTCCGGTGAGACGCCGTAGAGCATGCCGGCGGTCGTGATCCGCAGGGTGTTGGCCAGGATGGCGATCGGGATCGCACTCACCGCGATCACCAGGTTTTCCCACCACTCGAGCCCGGCGACCGCGATCACCACCGCCGCCAGCCAGACGAAGATCGTCAGCATCTTCAGACCCGCGCAGGCGTCGACCACGTTCATCACGTGCTCCTGGCCGAGCCGGATCAGGTTGCCGTCGCGGATGGCGTCGAAGCCCAGCGTCTGCAGGATGAACGTCGCCACGATCGTGTTGAACGTCTGCAGCGGCCCCGTGAGATACCGCTGGTGACCTTCGGGAAGCGGATACATGAAGATCAGCAGCGCGATCGGAATCCACGCCCAGCGGAACATGCTCCAGCCGCCCGCCAGCAGAAACACGCCCGCGAGCGCCGGCACGAACGTGTACATGTCGAACGTCTTGACGCGGTAGAACGCGAACGCGAGCCGGATGGCGAAGCTCAGGGCCAACAGCCCCAGCCCCGCGAGGCGGGCCGACGTGGTGACTTCCGCCACGGGCCTGCGCCACCACAGCAGCAACAGCGCCGTGAGCACGGGCACGATCCAGCCGTGCTGGTACTGGGGATTCGACCAGGTCGAGGGCAGGGCGGTGAGCGACGGCCAGTAGCTGTACATCAGCCCGGCCGTGAGGATGGCGATCAGCGCCCAGACCAGCGCCTCGTCGGGCGACTTGAGATCGCGCAGGAACTCACCGAGCCGCCGGCGAAAGCCGGCCACGAGGCCCTCGTCGGGCGATGCCACCGGCACTGCCGGAGCCGAACGCTTCGGCTCCACGGGCGCAGATCCACCCGCACCGGGTCCGACCGGAAGGAACGGCGATGAAGACGACATGAAGAGCTGCCCAGACCTGACGCCTCCATCTTACTGCACGCAGGGCGCATTTCCACGCAGGGCACGCGGGCCGAATTTTCCGGCCGCCCCCGCGGGGCTCAGCGGCGGGCACCCGCCGTCAGGATCTCGCCCAGGGGAGCGGGAAACGCGAGCACAGCGGCTGTCAGCACCGCCAGCACGATCCCGGCGCACCACGGCCCGCGAGACGTGGCGCGGTCGACGATGATCGTCACGACCGCCACGATCGTCAGGCTCTGCCAGCCGAGGACACTGCCCGCCAGCGGCAGGCCGAGCCCGGCCGCCCGCGACCGGCAGGCTCGGCCGGCGAGCCAGCCCGCCAGGCCCCCGGCGGCTGTGGCGGCGAGTGCCGGCCTCCATTCCACCCCCGCCGGCCAGTCGCCCCCGTCCAGCAGCAGTCCGGTGGGGCCGACGGCGGGGACGAGCGCGATCACCAAGAGCATGGCCATGAGCGCCACGAGCAGGCTGCGGCTCGACGCCCGCCATCCCCGTCGCTCGAGCAGGCTCCAGGCGACGATCGTGAGCACGGCGCCCGCATGCAGTCCGCAGGCCACGAGCAGCCTCCAATCGCCCCGCAGGAGCCGGTCGATGCCATGCGGGAACTGGTCCGCGAGGCGCGGCAGCCACCGGCCGCCGGCGGCGAGGTGGGTGGCTGCGAGCACCGCCACGACCAGCCCGCAGCCGGCCTCGACCAGGGCATAGTCGGCCGCGATCGGCGCCTGGCAGTCGCGGCACCTCCCCCCCAGCCGCAGCCAGCCCAGCACCGGGACATTGTCGGCCGCCCGGATCGCGTGGCCGCACGCCGGGCACCTCGACCGCCGCACGACGACCGACTCCCCGAGCGGCACGCGATGCACCACGACATTGAGGAAACTGCCGAGCATCGCCCCCCAGGCGAAGCCGAAGAGGATCGTGACCCCCTCGGCCCACGGGCCGCAGGCGATCCACTCGAGCAGGGATGGGGGGGGCATGTCGTATGGGAGCGGCGGAGGGGTTTCGTGTAGGGTACTCGCCCGCCGGACCCCGCGTTCGCCACCCCGCAGGCGAGATGAGCCCAGAACCCGAATCGCCGCCGTCATCGCGAACCGCCGCCGGCTGGCTGGGGCTGGTGCTGCGCGTCGCCGCCACCGTGGGGCTGATGGCGTGGGCGGTGAAGGACGTCGACTGGGGCCGCTTCCGGGAACTGCTCGCCGCCGCCGACTGGCCATGGTGGCTGGCGTCGCTGGGCGTCACGCTCGCCGGCCAAGTGGTCGCGGGCATTCGCTGGGCGGCGCTCGCCCGTCCGCTGGGCTTCGATTTCTCGCGCCGCTTCTTCGTGCGGCGCTTCTTCGAGGGGATGTTCTTCAGCCTCTGCCTGCCGTCGAGCATCGGCGGCGACGTGGTCAAGGCGGTGCGGATCGGCGGCTCGACGCCACTGCGGCTGCTCGCCGCCTGCTCGGTGCTCGCCGACCGGCTCACGGGCCTCGCGGCGCTCGGCGTGCTCGTGGGCACGGCCATGGCGGCCCGCAAGTATTCGCTCTCGACCGCGGCCGCGGGGGCGGTGTTCGCGGGCCTCCTGGCGGCGGTGCTCGCTGCCTTCTGGATCGGCCTGGCGGTCCTCGACCGCGTCCACGCCGCCCTGCCCGAGGGCTCGCAGGCCCGCGACTTCGTCGGTCGCCTCCTGCCCTACCGCCGCCGCCCGAGCCTCGTGCTCCTGGCGGTCGCCTGGAGCTTCGTGGTGCAGCTCGGCGGCGTCCTGGCGGTGGCGCTCGTGGCCCGGGCCCTGGGGGTGCAGCAGCCGCCGCTCGTGTGGGTGTCGGTGGTGCCGCTGGTGGCCCTCGCCATGGTGCTGCCGATCAGCATCGGCGGCTTCGGCGTGCGGGAGAACGCGCTCGAGTTTCTGCTCCGCGACTACGGCGTGCCGTCGGAGACGGGGATCGCCATCGCGCTGTTGTGGGGCCTGTCTTCGGTGCTCGTCGGCCTCGTGGGGGGCGTCCTCTTCCTGCTGGAGCGCCAGCCGCTGACCGGCGGCCTCAGGAGCCCCGCCACGCCCAGGAGTCCGGTCACGCCGTGACCGGATTCCGTTCGACGTCGCCTTGGGTTCCGCCGGCTCGGGCCTGCCGGTCCCCGTCGCCCGGACGCTCGCTTCGGCCATCCATGGCCTCCGCTCGCTCGGTGCTGGCTGCGCTTCGGCATCCTGCCTGCGCTTGCCAGCAACGCCGGCTCCGGGGTACCGGCAATCCCTCGCAGTCCTGCAGTGCGCTCGGGGGAAGGCGGATTGCCGCTGCGCGTACGACCACAGCCGCCCTGGCAGCCGTAGAAGTAGCCGCGGGCATCTTGCCCGCGGAATCCGGCAACCCACTTCGGGCCACACAGCCGCGACGCGCTCACGAGCGCCGCGATCGGCGGGCGTCGAGGAGCAGGATGCCGGCCACGCTCTTGGCGTCGTTGATCCGGCCGTCGAGGCACATCGCCACCGCCTCGGCCCAGCGGACGACGCGGGTGCGGATCAGCTCGCCGGGCTCGAGCGCCTGCTCGCCCGGCACGAGGTCGTGGGCCACGAACAGGTGCATCCGCTCCCGTAGGATGCCCGGCGACATCCAGAACTCGCCGGCCGGCTCGATCCGGCCGGCACGGTAGCCGGTCTCCTCGGCGAGCTCACGGGCGGCCGTCGCCGCCGGCGGCTCGTCGCGGTCGAGCGTGCCGGCCGGCAGTTCGAGGAGCGTCTCCCCGACCGCCACGCGCACGACCTCCACCAGACAGACTTCGTCGGCCGACACGAGGGGCGCCACGACGACGCTGCCCGGATGGATCACGACCTCCCGGTCCCGCACGCTGCCGTCGGCACATGGCTGCGGCACCCGCTCCACGCGGAAGCGGCGGGCCGTGAGCAGGACGCGACCGCTAGCGCCGTCATCGGGCGTGCGGGTTGATCCACTCATCCCAGCGCCCCCTGCTCGATCGGCCGCGCCGAGGCTCCGGCCACCGTCAGGCCGCCGGCCGCGAGCATCTTTACCGCCACGATGCCGAGGCCGACCGCCCCGCCGACCCGCGGCGACAGGCAGGCCGACGTGACGAGCCCCGCCTCCGCCCCGTCGCGGAGGATCGGGGTCGGGACGGGCGGCGGTGCCGGGGCGTCGATCGCGACGAGCGTGAGCCGCCGGTTGACGTGGCCGAGCGCGTCGAGGCGGGCGACGGTCTCCTGGCCGAGGTAGCAGCCCTTCGTGAACGAGATCGCGCGGGCGTCGCGGCCGAGCTCCTGCGGCAGCGTCTTCGGCGGAATGTCGGCCGCCGCCGGATAGGCCGACTCGATCCGCAGCGCCTCGAGGGCGGCGAGGTCGCCCCGCGCGATGCCGACGGCCATGAGCCGCTCGGCCACCGCAGTCCCCATGCCTGCGGCCACCTGGAGCTGGTAGCCATCGGCCCCCTGTCCCATGATCCGCACCACCCGCGCTTCCAGGTCGCCGAGCCGACAGGTGACGTGGCTGGCCGCCGCCTCCGGCAGCGACGCGACGCCGAGCGCGGTCATCGCTTCACGCGCGCCGGGGCCGGCGACGAGCACCGCATCGATCGTCCGGGAGATGTCCTGCAGTTCGAGCTGCTCGCGGATGTGATAGTGCTCGAGATGCTCCCGGAGCGTCGCCGCCACCGCCGGATCGGTGAGC
>JBJTAA010000179.1:0-2960 GCA_046090525.1 Planctomycetota bacterium | reverse complement strand
GTGGAGATGGCGAGCGTGCCCTCCTACGCCCTGGCCGGCTTCCTCAAGGGGCGGAAGGCGAGTTCCGAGGCGGCCCTCAAGTACGCCGTCTATGGGGCGGGGGCCGCGGGCATCATGCTCTACGGGATCTCGCTCTTGGCCGGCGTGCTCGGCACCTGTCACCTGCCGAGCATGGCCGCGGAACTGGGGCGGATCGTGGGCGAGGGCAAGGCGAGCGGCGAGATCATGGTGCTCTCGCTCGGCGGGCTGATGCTGGCCGTGGGGCTGGCCTTCAAACTCTCCGCCGTGCCCTTCCACTTCTGGTGCCCCGACGTGTTCGAGGGCGCCGCGGCCGAGGTCGGGGCCTTCCTATCGGTGGCCAGCAAGGCGGCGGCCGTGGCCCTGGCGGTGCGGCTGGTGTTCGGGCTCGGCACGCTGCCGGGGGCGGAGCCGGTCGGCGCGGTGATCACGGGCCTGGCCGATGTGAGGCACTTCATGGCCTACGTCGTGGGCGTGATGGCGGCGGTCACCTGCACGCTCGGCAACCTGGCGGCCTACGGCCAGACCAACATGAAGCGGCTCCTCGCCTACTCGACGGTGGCCCATGCGGGCTACCTGATGATGGGTGTCGCGGCGGCGACGGCGCTCGCCGGCGTGGCCCCGGCCCGGGCCCAGGACGCCGTCGCGGCGCTCGCCTTCTACCTCGGCACGTACCTGTTCATGAACCTGGCGGCCTTCGCGATCGTGGCGGTGCTCCGCAACCGGCTGCGGAGCGAGGAGATCGCCGCCTACGCCGGGCTCGTGCGGACGAGCCCCGGCCTGGTGGTGGCCACCGCTGCGGTGCTCGTGAGCCTCATCGGCCTGCCCCCGCTGGCTGGCTTCGTGGCGAAGTTCCTCGTGTTCTCGGCGCTCGTCTCCGCCTTCCGGGCGGGAGCCGAGCAGCCCCTGATGCTCGCGCTCCTGATCGTGGGCGGCCTCAACACCGTGATCAGCCTGTTCTACTACCTGCGCGTGCTCAAGGTGATGACGTTCGACCCGCCGGCCGAAGGGGTGCATCACGAGCCGGCCGGAGCGGTCTCGCTCTCCGGCGGGCTCGTGGCCGCCCTCGCCGTCCCCTTGGTGGTGCTCGGCATCCTCTGGGGCGGGCTCTACGGCGTCGCGCACCTGGCGGGCTCGTTCGCGTCCTGAGGAGTTGCCGTCATGCCGGCCGCCGCCGACAAACTCGTCGAGTTGCTCCGCGTCATGCAGCCGTCGCTGGCGATGTATCTGGCCGACTCCGGGATCTGGAGCTATCCCGGTCCCGAGGAGATCCGTCTCGCCCTTGCCGACCTGGTGGGCGACCACCGCAACGTGATGGACCGGGCCGCGCTGATCCTCGAGGAGCGGGAGGTGGCGGTGCCCAAGAACGCCTACCCGATCTCGTTTTCGGCCTGGCACGACGTCGACTTGCGGCACGTGCTGCCACGCATCGTGGCGGGCCTCGAGCGGCAGCAGCCGGAACTCGAGCGGCTCGCTGGATCCGCGGACGACGCGGCCGCCGCCGGCCTCGCCGCCGAGGCACTCAAGACCACACGGCACCACCTGGACGTCTTCAGGACGATCGCGGCCAAGCTCCAAGCCGGGCTGTCGGCGAAGCCTGCTGCCACATGACGACGATGGGGACAGGTCAGGCCTGAGGGACGGGCACGACCTCCAGCGTGGGCTCGGGGTTGCCCGTGCCATCTCGCCGGACGCTCCCTTCGGCCATCCTGGCCTGCGGTCGCTCGATGCTGGCCTCGCTTCGCCATCCTGGCTTCGCTCGCCCAGCAACGTTGCTCGATTGGCACGGGCAACCCCTCGCGGTAACCCAGAGAAGCGACGCACATCACGGATCGGCCCCAGTTTTGACCATGGACTACTTCGACAGCCACTGCCACCTCGACCCGATGCGGTACGGCGCCGATCTGGCCGGCGTGCTCGAGCGGGCGCGGGCGGCGGGCGTGACCGGCATGGCGGTGATCGGCACGCGGGCCCTCGACAGCGAGGCGGCCGCCGAGCTTGCAGGCCGCGAGCCGGGCCTGGTCGCGGCCGCGGGCATCCACCCCAATGACACCGCCGAGGCCGAGCCGGACGAGTGGGACCGGATCGTGAGGCTCGTCGAGGCGGGCCGCGTGGCCGCCGTCGGCGAGACCGGCCTCGACTGGTATCGCACCACTGCGCCGCCGGAGGTGCAGCGGGAGTTCTTCGACCGCCACATCCGCCTGGCCCAGCGGACCGGGCTGCCGCTCGTGATCCACACCCGCGAGAGCACGCGGGACTGCCTCGACATGCTGCGGGAGGCGCTCGGCCGCGGTCCCCTCGCCGCGATCCTCCACTCGTTCACCGGCACCGCCGCCGAGGCCGCCGAGGCGATCGAGATGGGCTGTTTCCTGGGCTTTGCCGGCATGGTCACGTTCCGCTCCGCGGCCGACCTCCGCGAGGTGGCCAAGACCGTGCCGCTGGAGCGTCTGCTCGTGGAGACCGACAGCCCGTTCCTGTCGCCAGAGCCGCTACGGGGGAAGCGGAACGAGCCGGCCAACGTCGTGCACACGGCCGCGTGCCTGGCGCTGGCCCGGGGCGAGCCGCTCGCGGCCTTCGCCGCCGCCACGGCCGCCAACGCCCGGCGGGTGTACCGGTGCCGGCCGGGCGCGTAAGATCCGGGGCGATCCAACTACCCGCCCGCGAGTCGCCCGCCCATGGTCCGCACCCCGAGCACGATGCTGCCCTTGGGCACCGTCGCCCCCGACTTCGAGCTCCCCAACGTCGACGGCCGGATGGTCGACTACGCCGCCGCGGCCGGGCCGAAGGGCACGGTGGTGATGTTCATCTGCAACCACTGCCCGTTCGTGAAGCACGTGGCCGACGAGCTGGCCCGGCTGGGGCACGAATACCTGCCCCGGGGCGTCGGCTTCGCCGCCATCAGTTCCAACGACGTGGCGACCCACCCCGCGGATTCGCCCGAG